>NZ_NIBG01000002.1:0-300000 GCF_002270055.1 Anaeromicrobium sediminis
ACCTAAAGCATGATGCATCTAATGAAGATGTATATGCAGTAGCAAGTAGCTTAATAGGGTTACAATCTAAGACAGCCTTAGAAGTGGCAAAGCTAAATGAATCTGAATTAATAAACGAATAGGAGGGAGATTTAAATGAAAAAATTAGAAATGAAGTTCAGAAATGAACTAGGTCGCATCGCTACCCTTAGTGTAGATTATGTTCGTGATGATGTAACTAGGGAAGAAGTAGAAACGGTAATGCAATCTATCATTGATAAGAATGTATTTCAAACTGAAAATGGAAAATTAAAAGAAATTGATTCTGCTGATATAGTAAGTACAGATGTAGTAGAGTTAATCTAGGATAGGGTAGCCGAAAGGCTACCTTATTTTAGTGTGTAAAACTATGTGATACAATGAAAATGGAATAATATGGATGAAGATGAGGTGAGATTATGGGGAGTTTAGGTAAAACATTATTTTGTACGTATTATATGTTACTTGGCGCCTTAACTATGATATATGGAATATTAATATGTTTAGACAAATTAAGAATGGAAAGACAATTGATCATAAGAATTATATGTACTACATCTCCAATGATGTATGGAATAGCATTAGGATTGGAACTAGCTATAGAAAACGGAAATTATATCCTTTTGTGTGGGGCTATAGGAATATTGGTGTTATTTATATCAATAGTAAAAAAATCATTTGAACGAAGTTATGGAGTATATAACTTAGAAAAAAAAGAAGTTTTTTTATGTGTAGAAAAAGTATTAGAAAATATGAACTTAGAGTATAAAGTGGATGGTGGAGATATAAATATAAATAACTTATGCCATATGGAAATATTTAAGGAGCATCCTTATATTGCTTTAAAAGGTAAGGATATTAAAGATGAAAATCTTTTCGAAAGTATAATACATAAAATTAAAAATGAAGTTTGTAAGTATGAATTACCTAAAAAAGTTTTTTACAAAGGTGGATATACCTATATAGCTATAGGTCTTACAATAACAGTTGGATTTTATTTCATGTTATTCTTTGTTTTATAAAACTAGATTAAAATGAAAATCAGAGCGGAAACAAATGAAAAGATTCAAATGAATTAGGTAGCATAACTCTACTTAGTAAAGATAATGTGAGAAATCAAGTGACTAAGGAAGAAGTAGAAGGAGCAAAGAAATATTTCATTCATAAGAATGTATTTAAAACAGAAAACGAAAAGTTAAAAGAAATTGATTCTGCTCATGTAGGAGAATTAATCTAGGATAGGGTAGCCGAAAGGCTACCTTATTTTATTTAAGAAAAATTATGAAGAGAAGATGGCAAATTTGCCATCTTATTTTTTTGCAAAAAACCATCAGTCAAAAAATATAAAAATTATTTATCTATATAGGTGATAGATAAATAAAGTGTGGTTAATCAATTCCACTATAAAAAAATATTGACGTGTTGAAAGCTGGAGGGTGAACTCATTGGACAATACCCATGTTTAGATGAGGTGACTAAAGGAATCACGATAAAATAACTTACCGTACCAACGGTTTAGTCGCAGGTTAGAGCTGCATGGGCCTGTATGTGTTTTTAGGGGAAACAATACAGGCATTTCCCAGATAATAGGCGTGCAGCTCCGTTGTGGGGCATCCTCAAATGTTTGGTACACATACCTGGTAATCGGGCCTGGGCGGGTTTGAGAGGATGTTTTCGAATAAGGTAATATAGTTACTCAAATAAGAAAAAGGGTATACGGATACCTTTGGCTCCGTTACTGTATAGTAAAAACCCTTCTCCTGTAGTTCTTTTTTAGAATTACAGGGGGAGGAGTAGCCGTGTTCCAATTCACCACCCTGTATAGATAAAGATCCATTAACCATAGAATATCTAAATCCATCACTACTAAGGCTATGAGGGGAGATGAAGTAAGATGTATTTGAATGATACATATTAAACGATTATATGAGAATAGAAAAATTTAATTTGTAGAGAAATAAAGAAAAAGTAGAGAAAATAAAAAAGACTATGACACAAAAATAATAAGTCAAAAAAATCATAGATCTCATATCTGTATAAGTGAAAGGAGATTAAGAAAACTAAAGCTTACTTAAACCTAAAGCATGATACATCTAATGAAGATGTATATGCAGTGGCAAGTAGCCTAATAGACCTACAACCAAACATGACACTAGAATTAACTAAGCTAAATGAATCAGAATTAATAGGTGAATAAGGAGTGAAATCTTAGATGAAAAAATTAGAAATGAAGTTTAGAAATGAAATGGAAAAGACAAGCTCAACAAGGGTAGATCATGCCCGTAATGACGTAACAGTAGAAGAAGTTAGATCAGCTATGGAGGCTGTCATTGCAGAGCAAGTATTTAAAGGTGAAAAAGGAAAAATTTAAAGTAATAACAGTAATGAACTAGGTCGAATCACTACCTTTAGTATAGACTATGTTAAGAATTATGTAACTAAGAAAGAGCGGGAGAAAGTAATGAAATTTATCATTTATAAAAATGTATTTAAAACTGAAAATGGAGAATTAAAAGAAATTGATTCTGCTGATGTAGTAAGTATTTAATAATTTGTAATTACATATCTATATAAATTAGCATTAGTTGATTTAAACAGCATTACAGATAAAGAGTAGTTCTGTGAATGTGAATATGTTTCCACATACTACACATGTTGAGACAGTTGTGAGGATAGAGATGAAATAGGTTGAAGTCAACAGGTTATAGAGATTTTAAATAAATATAGAAGTGTATTTTATGTTCTCTCAGACTAAGGTTTGGGGGGATTTTTTTTATGGGAGTGCACTTTTACTCAGAAATGTAAGTGTCAAATAATAGATGGATATATATTTTAATTCTAGCCAGTGTGATGGATTTCTAAAGATAAAAATGCATATAATAAGAATAAAATTTCAGAAAGGAGACGTTGAGGATTTTATAACTCAACTAATGTTTAAATATATTTATGGAGAGTATGGCTATTATATTGACTAGTTTAATTCTTTTAATTGTTTTATCAGGTTTTTTTTCTGCAAGTGAAACAGCCCTTACAAGCCTTGATAAAATAAAGCTAAAAAACAAAGCACTTAAAGGGAACTCTAAAGCTATTTTGATGGAGAAAATTATTGAAAAACCACATACAATGTTAATTGCACTTTTAATAGGGAATAATATTGTAAATATTTTAGCTGCTTCTTTAGCTACTTCCTTTTTTACAAGAACCTTTGGGGCAATTGGTGTTACTTTATCTACTTTAGTGCTTACACCAATTATTTTAATTTTTGCTGAAATTATGCCAAAATCTATTGCCGCAAATTATCCTTATAAAATATCTAGTGTTTTCATAACTCCTTTAAATATACTCATGAAGCTGTTAAAGCCCTTTGTATTTCTATTGGATAAAATCACCTATTTCTTATTAAAACTTGTTGGCATTGAGTTAAAAAAAGTAACTAGTAATATTTCGGAGGAAGAAATACGGTTAGTTGTTAATTTAGGAGAAAAAATAGGATCTGTAAAAGAGCATGAAAAGCAGATGATTCAAAATGTATTTGATTTTGATGATATTCAGATTAAACATATTATGGTTCCTAGAACTGATGTTAATTTTTTAGCTGAGGATGCTTCCTTTACAGAAGTAAAAGAAATTATCATGAAAACTCAATTTTCAAGAATTCCTATATATAAAGATAACTTAGATAATATCACAGGTATTCTTTATGTAAAGGACTTGCTATTTTTAACTCAATCTGAAATAGAAAACTTTGATTTGACAAAATTTTTAAGAGAGGCATTTTTTGTATCAGAATTCATGTGTCTGCATGATTTGTTTAAAGAAATGACAATAAAAAAAACACATATTGCTATTGTTGTGGGGGAACATGGTGGTACTAATGGTATCATAGCTCTGGAAGATTTAATTGAAGAATTGCTTGGAGAAATTAGGGATGAATATGATGCAGAAGAAAATCTAATTGAAAAAATAGATGAATATACATATATGCTTAATGGTCGTATGCGTATAGAGGATTTAAATAAACAATTGAACATAAATCTTTCAAATGAAAATAGTAATACTATAGGAGGATTTATCCTTGAACAAGTGGGATGTATGCCAATTATTAACCAAAAAATAGAATATAAAGATTATACCTTTATCATTGAGAAAATGGAGTTTAATAGAATAGAAAAGATCAAATTATTTTTACCTCACGCTGAGAAATGATTCTAAGTATATATTTATGTAATGGCTACGTATGCGTCAAAGATTTACCGTCTTGAAACAGAAAATCCAGTATAACTAACTATAAAAATTAGTATACTGGATTTTGTTATTTATTTATCCTGAATTGTCAGTAACCGTGTAAACGTAAAGGAATAGACGGATATATATTTTAAATTTCTTTTAAAAAACAAGGGTTTAAGGGAGTGAATACTTTTTGAGGGGATGTTTTATTTTTATTAGATGAAGATGGAATGGTTTCTTTAATTAAAGCCTATTCCGATTGTCCTATATGCAGTGGGAAAATTAATGCAATGAAGCTAAAAAATAGTGAAAGATATATTGGGGTTTGTAACAAAAACTCTGAACACGCTTTTAGTTTCGATTATACAACTTTTACAGGTAAACCAGTTGCTATTGAGGAATTTGAATTAAAGATTTATTCAAATTAAAGATGTATAAAGAAATGAAAAAAAGTAATAAAAAATTTAAATACAAGGTGAAAATATTGAAAAATGGATTACAATATTAATAATTGTATGTATTGGTGTTATTGGTGTTATTGGTATTATTAAAGATAATATTAGATTACAGAAGACTATCAAGGAAAAGAGATTTTTCAATTGAATTTATTAATAAATTCAGGGGATTTTATAATAGTAAAGTAATTGAAGAGCTGCATGGGCCTGTATGTGTTTTTAGGGAAAACAATACAGGCATTTCCCAGATAATAGGCGTGCAGCTCCGTTGTGGGGCATCCTCAAATGTTTGGTACACATACCTGGTAATCGGGCCTGGGTGGGTTTGAGAGGATGTTTTCGAATACGGTAATAGTTACTTAAATAAGAAAAAGGGTATACGGATACCAATGGCTCCGTTACTGTATAGTAAAAACCCTTCTCCTGTAGTTCTTTTTTAGAATTACAGGGGGAGGAGTAGCCGTATTCCAATTCACCACCCTGTATAGATAAAGATCCTTTCATCATAGAATATCTAAATCCATTACTATTAAGGCTATGAGGGGCGATACTATCATTGAAAAGAATGTATTTCAAACTGAAAATGGAGAATTAAAAGAAATTGATTCTGCTGATGTAGTAAGTACAAATGTAGTAGAGTTAATCTAGGATAAGGTAGCTGAAAGGCTACCTTATTTTAGTGTTCAGATATATATGCTATATGAAGGTAAGTAATAAGTATTTATCTATGACTTTAAAAGGTAAAGGTGTTAAAAAGAAAAAATCTATATTTATAAATTATCTAAAAAATTTACTCAAAGATAGATATTTTCATATTGTGTTAGGACCTATTCTAATAACTGGATTTTATTTCCTGTTAGATAAAACCAAATTCTAGTGGAAATTTTAATTCATATGCTATAAATTAAATATATACTAACTGTAAACTTTTTACTAATATAAAAGAGGCAATGTCATAGAACTAAAATACTAAGATAATGGTTATTACAAAGCTGAGAGAACTTATATTAATGGTGGACAAAAAAATATACAAGAATAGAGTTTAAGAATGATAAAGAAATAGGATTAAGCTTACTCATTTTAAAATTAGAAGATAGAAAAATATTGATGAGTCAATTAAAAGAGCATATTGGAATTCTATAGGATGGTGTACCATCCTATTTTTTCGGAGAATATTGTATGGGAAGTGTATAAGGGGGTTGTTTAAAATAGACATATATGTTTAGCGAAGCAATAGGAAGTTTATACTAAATTGTAGAAATTGCCAAAAAATAGGTATATAATAATAGATAAAATGGAGAAATAAGAAATATTTATAAGCAGGTGAATCAAAAGTGATTGAAAATTGTTTATTAGATCAACTTAAAAGATTAAAGACTTCTTCAAAAGAATCTGTAGAGAATCTTGAATCCTTTAGTAATTTTAAAAAGCATATGCATGTTAAAAGAGATGTTGAAGAAGAATTATATAAATTAATATTTAATAGTAATAATTCTATATCACCAAAACTTATATTAGTTTGTGGTAGTGTAGGGGATGGTAAATCTCACCTAATATCATATATGAAAGAAAATAATAATGACTTAATTAAGAATTTTAAACTACATAATGATGCTACGGAGAGCTTTGATCCTGAAAAATTATGTATAGATACATTAAATGAAGAGTTAAACGATTTTTCAGATGAAAGATTATCTGAAAATCATAATGAAAAAATGATTTTGGCTATAAACTTAGGAACACTTAGTAATTTTATAGATTCTAAGTATGGAGATAGATATACACTATTAAAACAATTTGTTGAAGATAAAAAGATATTAGATATGAATGTAGAGGATTATTCATATAACGAAGATGAACCATTTCAGTATGTAAATTTTAGTGATTATCATATGTACTCCTTAACAGAAGAAGGTCCTAAGTCGGATTATATGAGAAATATAATAAATAAAGTAGTAGTAAAGAGTGATGAGAATCCTTTTTACATGGCATATAATAATGGATGTGATAATTGTAATTACAAAGACCAATGTCCTATAAAATATAACTATGAATTTTTACAAAGAGATGATGTACAAGAAAAAATAACAAAATTATTGATAAAAGGTATAATTACAAATAAAGCAATTATATCTACTAGAGCTTTATTAGATTTTATATATAGTATTTTAGTAGATGTTAGATTTGATAATATATCAAGGACTAAATTAAAAAATATATTGAAAAACTTAGAAGATAAGGATTATATAGATTGTATGTTACCATCTATATTATTTACTGAAAATGATACATCAACAATAATAAATATCCTTACTAAAACAGATCCATTAAATAGTAGAAATGAATATGTAGATGAACTAGTAATAAACTTAAATAATACACAGAACCTATTACAATTTTTTATAGATAATATGGATATAGAAAATGATTTTAAATTAAAAGAAATATTAGATGCAAATAAAAATATGCCTAATAGAGAAATGAAAAATGCATTGATAAAATATTTCTTTAGGTTATATACCTTTAATGGAAAAGAGTCAATAGCAAATGAAAAACTATACAATGAGTTTTGTAGGCTATTATATTATTGGAACGTAGGAGACAGGAAAAATATAAAAGAATTAAACAAAAAGATAATGGAATCTATATATCTATGGAATGGTCAAGCTGATAGAGATGAAATTAATATAAACTTAGGGAAAAAACAAAGTAAATATAAGGTAAGTCAAGAGTTAGAATTAAGACCGGGAAAAAATGAGTTCAAAGAAAGTGATGAAAAAGAAATACTAAAGTTTATAAGTGAATTTTTATTGAATTTTGAAGATAGAATTACGGACAATAAAGCGCAAGTTAGTATTGACTATAAACTATATGAATTATTGTCTAAAGTTAGAAATGGATATAGGCCTAATAAAAAGGAGAGAACAGAATATATAAACTTCTCAGAGTTTATAAACAAGATAACAGATATAGAAAATAGAGATGACCAAATAATGTTCTCGTGTAATATGGGTAAAGACAATAAGAAGTTTGTTTTAGAAGTAGACTATGACGGCGACTTTAGATTTGTGGAGAGATAGATATGAGATATGAAATAAATATAGAAGAAATGAAAAGGCGTTATCAAATTAAAGATAACAAGATAGGTTTAACTCATAAACCGGGGAAGAGCATAAGTATATTCCCATATACAATAGGTAGAATTCCTAAAGAGTCTAAACCAAAATTTAAAAATAGTGTAGCTTCGTTTTCTAGAAAAATAGTAAAAAAGACTATGGATAATATGTTTGATGGCGAATTATATATGAACAATATACTATCTAATGTGGAGGAAAATGAAGATCCAACAGTATTTAAAAGTATCCTAAATGAAATGTTTTTTAATAAGGATGGAAGCTTAAATATTTTTCATCCAAAGGTACTAGCTTATATTTACGCCAATGGATATGATAATAAATTAGGTGAATTTATTTATGACGTATTAATAAATGGAGATGAAGAAACCTACTCTAAAGTAGAAAAAATATATAATACAAAACCTAATAATACATTGATTAAATTATTATTTAATAGCTTAGAAGAGTTAAAGGATAAAAAGAGCGACAAGCTAACTTATCATAATTGTGTAGATGAAATAAGAAATAGATTTAAAGAAGATTTTCTATTTATAGTAAAGGACCATAAAACATATATAGAAAACATAGAAAGTTTATTGAAATTCTATTATTTTATGTATGTGGCACAAACCGCACTAAAATTTAGAAGGTTCTTTGATGAAGATGAAAATGAAATTGATAAGATATACTTTAATCTAGATTGGGAAAATACATCTAGATCAAGGGTCAGCTATGCAGAAGGATGGAGAAAAGTAGAGTCAGCTGTGCATAGTATATTCTCCCATGCCAATTGTTTAGAAATATTAAATCATAACAATATGGATAAAGAATTAATCTATGATGATATAAAGAAAATACTAGATAATATGAATGAAGAAGAAGCAGAGGCTTTTATAGATAATATGGATGAAGTATTAGCAGTATATACGAATAACTTAGAAGATATGGAGTGGGAAAATCTATCTTTAGGAGATAAATACAACCACAATAGATTATATAAAAAAGTATATGAATTATTTTCAACGATAGATTATCAATTCAGTGTTTCAAAGCGTAAAGATCTTCATAAAAGATATAGACTGTGGTTTGAAGAGTTTTGTAAAGAAAACTTCTTAAAAAGTAGAGGTAGATTAGGATTTACATTAAACTTAACAGAGGATTACCTTTTATTTATGACTAGAATCATTATAAAAGAAGATGAAAAAATGAAGCTAAAAGACTTCTTTAAAGAATTTGAAAGACGAGGAGTATTTTTAGATCGTGATTCAAGAAAAAATATAACTAATTTATTTGATAAGTTAAATATTTTAGAGAAAAAAAGTGATAGTGGAGATGCCCAATATGTTAAGAGAGTTTTATAATTATTTATCTAAGAAAGTAAATGAATATTTTAATAATGTGGATATAAAAAGCGGAGACAAATTTAATATAGAATTTGAGAAAGAAGAATATGTACAAAATCTATATGAGGAAATAAGAAAAGAAAACAATGTTGAGGAATTTGAATATAAAGTAAATGAAGGAAGTAAACCTTACAAAACTTATACTATACAAAGTGGAGACGTGAAGATAATAGTAGCTGCCACTACTGATAATATAACAGTGGATTTTTTAACAACCCTTAGAAATAAGGTGGGTCTTGATGATGAACAATTTAAGAATACAGCCATATTGTTTATACATCATTTAGATTTAGATAGTATCTTAGGAGGAGCCATTAGCTTTAACAAAAAAGGAATGCCATTTCATATAGATACTATAACTAAAGATATTAACAATAAAATAGAAAATAGTAACCTTACTAAGGTTGATAAATTAATATTAAAATTAGAATTAAATAATAAGAAAAAGCAATATCATGAAGATAACAATAGTTTATTTCAATATACAGAAGTATTAGATGTAATAAACAAAGAAGAAATAAAAAAAGAAGACTATAAAAACTTTAATATCTTTTATGATTCTGGATTAGAATATTTATCAAAAGAAAAGATTAAAAGTAGATTAGAAGATAACAATAAATACTTTTTGTTAGTAGACAATATTCATAAATACGGAGATGTGGAAAAGGATCTTTACAAGGATTTTGATGATTCGGGAGTTGAAACTTTAAAAAGAAGCGATTGGGAAGAAGCCAATTATAAATACATATGTATCTCTATAGATAATAAAAAGAATGATAAAAAGATTGAATATGAGGAAATGGAAGTTTTATCGGATTCTATAGAAAAGTGGGAATTAGAAGAAGGAGATACTCCTACTAAGAGAAGAGTTAGAAATATTATTCTTTTTAATAAAGATAAATTATCAGAAATAAAGGTACAATTTAAATTTAATGACTATTTAAAACAAGCTTATATTACAGAAAATAAAAAAGATGAAGCTACAGCTAAAGCTTCAGGTAAAAAATTAGAAGTAACTATTGAACATGAGGTTGGAACTACATCTTTCAATAAAATAGAATATGCAGATAAAGATAAAGCTGGAAAAATTAAAGCGAAATTTAAGTTTAAAATAATTGTCTTAGATCTGGAAAAGGAAAAATTAAATAGTGATATTATAGAATCTGGTTTTAATGTTTATATGAAGCCCAAAGGAAATAGATTATTAATTAAAGCAGGCTCTGAAAATATTGTATTTAATTCGGGTGGTACTAATACAAAGGAAATCTCTATAGATGGAAATGAAGAAATTATAATAGATGCAGTAGAAGATAAGGTTGTACTTAAAAATAATATTGAATTAGATGAAAATGTTAAAATGTATAACCTTGATCTAATAATAGGTGAAATAAGAATACCTGTAGCTATAGAAGACGATAAAAGTGCTCCTGTAGTTATAACTTCTCAGAATATATGGAAATTAAAAAGAGAAGAAAGAAAAGACTTTAAATTAAAGGGGCAAAAGTTATTATTTAATAATAAAGAATATTTCACATCTGGAGATTTTAGAGAAAATCTAGATAGAGAAAAGACTATTATTCAAACAGAAGGATTGTTCTTTGAAGAGAGAACAGAAGGAGAATTAAATCCTATAGATATATCCATAAATGAAGAATTAAAAGAAGCTTATTTAAATTTAATTAGATACTATAAGGTAAATAGTTTGTTACCTAGTTTAGCTTATTATAATGAAGAATTAATAAGATTATCTTCAAACTATATAGATGCATACTTAAATGCTGTAGATGAAATCATAGAAGGAAAATATATAAGGGGAGATCGCGATAAGAGCTTACTAAAAATTGGTACTGTAAAAAAATCTTATGACGAAGAGGAAATATTATTATCTCCTTTATATCCTATGACTGTTATGTATCAGCTTATGGTAAATAAAGAAGTTGATGATGAAAAAATCAATGATGAAATAATAAAGAAACTAAACTCACTATATTTAATACCATATTTAGCTTATGGTGATGATGCTATCTACAAACCTGTAGAACAAAGCCATTCAAAGGAATGGAAGTATTATATAAGAAATGATATGGATAGATACAAAGGTTCTAGAAAATTTGTATCAAAATTAGTTAAAGAAAAAATAGAAGAGTTTATAAGTCATTTTTCATATTTATTTAGTTTATCTAAAGAGGCTAGTATGAAGATAAATTTAATTAATATGGGTGATTGCAAAGAAGTATTACAAGGTATATTAGACTACTATATAAGTAGGGGAGAGAAGGATAAAGTAGAAAACTTAACTCCTATAGATATAAGTATTTATTCTGATGAAGAATTTAATATCTTTGAACAATTATCCTTTTATAATACGCCTAAAGAAATAAAAGAAAACCTAGATATAAATATTAGAAAGACTAAAAATTATACAGAAGTAGATATATTAAATGCATATAGAGAAAAGGTTCATTTTTATAGAAAGAATTTAAATGCAAAAAAATATAATTACGCTCATATTTGTTTTTATGAAATGAATGGATTTGCAAAGGTTAAGCAAGCTCCAATGAGTGATATATCATCAGGAATTTCTTTAGATGGATTATTATCTGGAATACCATCTAAATTATTAGGTGATGACTATACTACAGGATTTGGTACTAAATTTTTAGACACAGAAAATAAGCTAATAGATTTAGCTATTAAGATTAATAGTTTAGCTAAAATAATAGCTAGAGGTGGAACTATTAACAATGAAGAGTCCATTATTACTACTATTAGCAAAGATGGAAAAAGTGATTTAAATAAAATATATGAATCTTCAAATTGGATTACCTTTGTAGATCCAAAGATAGATCTAAACTTCTTTAAAGATGATGAAGATTCATCAGATTTACTAATAATCCATTATAGTGACCAATACACATCATCAAGTGGATATGATGCCATAACAGTTACTAGAAAATCTAATCATTATAAGATTATATTAAAAGAATTTTTAGATTCAAAGGGTATTGAAGCTAATAATGAACAGATAAAGAATCTAATAAATTGTTTTAATGGAATAAATGGAGATTGGTTACTTAAGTTAATCTCTGATAGAGGACATTCCACAAAGGAAAAACTAAGTATAATATCGGCTGCAAAGATAGGGCTTGCATACTTTAACCACAAAGATATTGTATGGGTTCCTATATCTTTAGAAGAAATTTTTAGAGTATCTGGTGGAGCAGGTCTTAAAATATCAGAAGGTTTATTTTCAGTAAAGAATTTACTAGGTAAAGTTAATGGTTATTACTCAGATGATTTATTATTTGTAGGAATAGAGTTAGTAGATGATGAGGTGAAAGTTCATTACTATCCAGTGGAAGTAAAGAGTGGAGGCAATCCTAAATATGTAAAGGATAAAGCGTTAATTCAGGTTACTAAGACTAGAAATCATCTAGATAAATTCCTAGTAAATAATGAAGAAAAGCCCTTTGAAAGTAAGATATATAGAAACTTTATGATGCAAGTGGTATTAGTAAGTGCTGAAAAAATGAAACTTTATAACATCTGGAAGGAACAAGATTGGGATAAAATAATTAATTCTGAGATAAGAACTAAACTACTAAGAGATGATTATACAATTAGTAATGATTTAGATAATATTTTAGGTAGAGGGGCCATAATATCTTTTAAAGAACGTGCATTTAGAAACACTTGTGAAGTCAAAGAGTTAGAAGAAGATAAATTCTTAGAAATAGAATTACCTGAAGAGGCTGGATATAGACACATAATATCAGATGTGGAGATACTAAAGAATAGATTTGAAAGTGGAGAATCAGATTTCAGAAAAGAGTTGTTATTAAGTTCAACTTATAAACAAAATAATGGTGAAATTCAAAAAGATATAAACACTATGCATTACGAAGAAAGTATTCCAATAGATTTAGAAAGACAAATTGCTTGTGAAGAAAATAAAGCACAAGAATATGAAGAAGCAGTAGAAGAAAAAATTGTAGAAGAAAAAGAAGAATTAAGACCTATGGAGATTTTATTTGGTCATAATGATTCAAGTGGTAGAGAAATGAAATGGTATCCAACTAATACGGAAAAGACATTCCATACTAATACGGGAATAATAGGTACTATGGGTACAGGTAAAACTCAATTTACTAAATCATTAATATATCAACTATATAAAGAAGGAAAATATAATGTGGGAGGAAAAACTCCAGGGATCCTTATATTTGACTATAAAGGAGATTATATAGATGATGATTTTGTAGAGGCTACAAATGCTACCGTATATGAAATATATAATCTGCCATATAACCCACTGGCATTATTCTTTGGAAGTAACCCAAAACCATTATTACCACTTCATACGGCAAGTGTAATAAAAGAAACCATATCAGGAGCATTTAATCTTGGTATAAAGCAACAAAATATGTTAAAAGAAATAATAATGGAAGCTTATACAGAGAGAGGAATTCATAAAGTTAATAAAGCTACATGGAACAACACACCACCTACTCTTCATGATGTATGTAGAATATATTTAAACAGAGAAGATGTGAAAGAGGATAGCTTATATGCAGCATTAAGTGATTTAAATGACTTCCAATTATTTGAACCAGATGCTAAACTAACAAAACCATTATTTGGTTTAATAGATGGAGTAACTGTAATTAATTTATCTGGATATGATGAAAGTATTCAAAATCTAGTAGTAGCCATAACTTTAGATTTATTCTACACTCAAATGTTAGTTAAAGGTGAAAGTAAGATGGAGAATCAATGTAGAGAACTTACTAATCTCATATTAGTAGATGAAGCAGATAACTTCTTAAGTAAAAACTTTAATAGTATAAAGAAGATTTTAAAGGAAGGTAGAATGTTTGGTGTAGGAACTATCTTATCTACTCAGTTACTTAGCCATTTTTCTACTGGAGATAATGAATATGCTAATTATATATTAACTTGGATAGTACACAATGTGTCAGATCTAAGTAACAAGGATGTTAAGTTTATATTCAATACAAAGGCAAAGCAGGAAGAAGAAACAATTTACAATAGAATAAAGTCTCTTGAAAAGCATCATAGTTTAGTTAAGTTTGGACATGAGAATAGACCAATAGGTATTAAGGATAGAGCTTATTGGGAAATAAGAAGAGATGAAAAATAGGAAATGATAAAAGTGATTAGTAGATATATACTGCTAATCACTTTTCCATAAGTGAATAAAGTGTTTATTGAATTGTATATAAGCGTATAAACATGAAAGAGTCATTAGATAGACTATTTATTTTAAAATTAATATAGAGGGGGAAGGGAATGAGTAATAAAATTAAATTTCTAGAATTTTTAGATGGATATGAAGAAATTGATGTATTTGAAGATAATGATGAGATAAGAGTGGAATTCTATGAAATTTCATTGATAATAAGATATGACATAAAAAAAGATACTTTGGATATATTCTCAAGTTTTGTATATGACCATGACGAAGAACTTGAAACACTAAAATTACATTTGGATGCTCAATACAGAACTATTATAATATCTCAATTATTTTTCGGATTTTTCAACAAAAAACCAGAGGAACTTTCTACTTTTTCATTAGGTTGCCCTTTTGATGAGAATGAAATAGGCTATACTAATGTAGATTTCAATATTGATTTACTAGATAAGTTAGTCAATCATTTGAAAAATAATGTTTATAAACCAGAGATATTTAATATAGGTAAGTTAAATTTTCCAGTAGAATATCAATTGTATTTAGAAATAAAAGAGAATATTTCTAGAATGAAAAATGATTTATTTCTACAATTTGCTAAAAATAACAATTTCAAATCTGTAATGTCAATGAAAAATGCATTTTCATTTTTACAAAATATTTCTGATGTAGACGAAGATTTTATACAAATTAATGATAACAAGACTATTTTACTAGGCCCTACCACGGTAGATCCATTTATCATTTTTAATAAAGAAAAATACTGTGAAATTGAAAAAATATATGATGGTATTAATTATTTTATATCAAGTGTAGCTGAAAGCCATATAGCTGTGAATAAAAAATTAGTGTCAATTTGTAAAAACTTATTTTTTGATTTAGGGGAAGATATAAATTATTATACTGATTCTAATACTATGTTATGCATGAAAGGCGATAGTTTTTGGACAATTATTATGTTAATCAAGAATCCAAAAGAATGCATCATAAATGAACATACATTGATTAAGAAAATGCACAAAAACTTTAATCTTTGTTTTACGAATTTTAAATTTTACAAGAATAACATTGATTTATATAAGTTAACAGCAGAAGAATTTGAACATTTATGTAAAAAGTTTTTAGACTTAAAAGGTTTTAAAGATGTAAGGTTGATAGGAAAAACAACAGCTGCTGATGGAGGAAGAGATATTGAGGCCTTTGAAGAGTATAATACTTTGTTCGGTGTGGAAAAGCGAAAATGGATTTTTCAGTGTAAAAGAACAGATAAAAGTATTTCTAAGAAAGAATTATCTGATATACACATGTTATTAGATGAATATAATGCTGATTGTTATGGTTTATTGTCAACGTCATCTCTTTCACCTAGTGCAATAGACCGTATTAATACTATTCGTAAAAAGTATAACAAACTCATACAATATTATGATGGTAAAAATTTAGAAATTGAATTAGAAAAATATCCTCAATTAATGGAAATATATAATTTAAAGGAGATAATATAACTTTATCCTATATGTTGATAGTGTGGTCAGGACAAATTGATAAATACATAGTTTAGATAAAGATACATTCTTGGTAGAGGGAGAGAAATCAGGTAACTAAGTTTTTTATAGGATATGATATTAGAAATTTTAAGAGCAACTAGGTAATGATAATAAAGCATTATTTGATAAAAATTCTATTTTAAGTTTAGACACGAGAATAGGTTGGTAAGTATGCGATTTATTACAAATGCATATGAGAAATAAATAAAAAATAATTAGTAATATGTTAACATTACTAGTTATTTTAGATAATTGAACAATAATTGTAGAAAAAAATCAGAAAATAACAAAAAACATATTTACAATATAAGGGATTGATGGTAATATATAACCATAAAGTCTGAAGGGTCTCATGGCAAAGCCTGTGGGAACAGAATATTCAGAAGAGAGCTAATACTATATATAATATTGTAAATAATATAACTAATGGTTATTTATATCTAGGTTGTATATTTAGGTTTTCTGAAATTCTGTTAACATATATGTCTATAGAGGTCTACTTTGGTAGATCTTTTTTTAGTTATGTTAATAGAGAAAACTAAATGTATAATGCAGAGATATTAAATCTATGTGATATTGTTATATTTGTAATATAAATTAAAGCTCTTTGGATTTCTGTTAACATAAATGCTTGAAAGATCTGTAGACTACAGATCTTTTTTTTTGGAGCTATATGTTAGAGGCAATAGACAATAATCTAAGGAGGCAAAATTTTATGAAAAAAGAAATCGTTAATGAAAATTTAAAAGTGGAAACAAGTAATAGTAAAGAAGTAGAGGAAAAGGCTTTAATAAAGCCACAAAGATTGTACGAATCTTTAAGACACGCAGAATATAGTTTCGAGAGTGGAATAGGGGAAATTACAGATAATTCTATTGAATCTGGAGCTAATAAAATATGGATTAATATAGAGGTAGAAAATCATAAATTTGAAAAAAAAGGTAGAAGTAGAAAAACCGATATAGTTAAAGAAGTTGCAATTATTGATAATGGACAAGGTATGACAGAAGAGGTACATCATAAATGTTTAGTATTAGGAGAAACATGTCGTGAGTTACCTAGAAGTGGAGGTAAATTAGGGATTGGCAAGTTTGGCGTGGGATTGACTTTAGGTGGAATATCACTTGCAAGACGTATAGAAGTTTATACAAGGAATAGCAGGAATGAAGATTTCAAATATACGTATATAGATTTAGATGATATAAGACAGGATAAATTACATGGAATACCTAAGCCTGTATTAAGAGAGCCATCTGAAAAATATAAAGAATATTTAAAAAATTCCACAGGAACAATAATAATTTTGAAAAAATGTGACCGTTTACAATATGACATGGTAAAAAGTGAGCCAATAAATGCATCGGAGCATATTAGTGGATTATCTAATTTTATAGGAAGAACATATAGGAAATTTATTTATAGTGGAATTGAAATAATGTTAAATGAAGAAAAGGTATATTTACATGATCCATTATATCTTATAGGTCCAACTAAATTTGACTCTAAAGATGGAATGGATCTAAAAGCAGAAGAAAAAGGTGAAACTACTCTAAATTTAGAAATTCCTAATTCTAATGGAGAATTTGCAGAAGTTAAAATAAAAATGTCGTTATTACCTGAACAATGGCGTTTGGTAAGAGGTGATGGTGGTAATGATTTTGCTAAAAAAAGGAAAATAGACAAAAATGAAGGTATATCAATATTAAGAGCAGGTAGAGAAGTACTCTATGGAAAAGTACCTTATATTATAGGAATGAAAGGTACGGCTAAATATGAAAAAATAGATCGTTTTTGGGGATGTGAAATTTCTTTTCCGGCTGAACTAGATGAATATTTTACAGTGCGTTATATAAAGCGTGGAGCAGAACCTATTCCTTCGTTAAGAGATAAAATTAGACAAGTTATAGCCCCTGTAGTAGAGAGTTTAAGAAAAGAAATTCAAGCTAAAATGAAAAAAACAAAAGCTGAAAATGGAAGTAAAGCAGGCATATTTGATTCTTCTGAAGAAATCATGAAAAATGCATCTTCAGTTTTAGCAAAAGGAAGAAAAGGGACTGATTTGAGTGAACAAGAAGCAGATAAAAGAATAAATAGAATAATAAATGAAGTAATTACTAAAGGTGAAAATGAGGAAGAAGTTAATAAAAAACGATTAATAAAAAAACAAGAAATCGAGAATAAACCATACAAAATAGAGCCAGTAAGTTATCCTCAAAATATATTTTTTGAAACTGAACATATTTTAGGAAAGTTAATTATCAAATTAAATATAAACCATCCATTTTATCAAAAGGTTTTTGTACCGATATGTGGAGACATAGAGAATGACACGGAATCAGAAAGTGAAGAACTTGATAATATCATACAAAAACAAAAAATTAGAGATGCTATTATGTTATTAATACTAAGCTATGGAAAATCTGAATCAATATTTGATAATAATGATGATTTTCTTAGGAATTTAAGATTTCAATGGGGGACAGCTTTAGCAACTGCAATAAATCAAATGGAAGGATAATTAGAGCTAAAATAGTATTTTGACTTGATAACATAGTGAAATCTAAGCATAAATACAGGAGGATGATATATGAAAAACATTGACATAAAAATATCATGGGGATTCATAATATATATTGGGCTAATGCTTTTTATTATGTTTATTGTAATTACTCAAGTTCCAGTTGTAGAAGGTAAATATTTCAAAAACTTTGTACAAAGAATAATATTTTTGAGTGCCTTAGTGACTGTTGTTACAGCTGTTTTTTATAAAGATTCAGATAAAAGTAAGATTAGCTGTGTCGTTATTCTCTGTATAGCTATGACAGGTATTATAGGTATATATGAATGTAATGCACAAAAAGATAGTAATATAGAAGAAAATATTATGAACATAGAGCCACAAAATCAAGAGGTAATACAGAAGGATAAAATAATACCTATCGAAAAAAATAAAATAATTATATCTGCAAGACCTGATGTTAATATTAATAAATCTGAGTATAAATTTCAACAAGAATTACAGGTTAAAATTATAGAAAATATAAATAAGGAAATGAATACTAATAATTTGAGTGACAATGAAGAATTAAATAGCAATAAAGAGTATACAGATTTAATTGAAAAAGCAAAGGATGTTAATGACTCAGATTTACTTGAAATAAACAAGTTAGATAAAATGCTTAAATTGTGGATAAAGGCTAGGAAAATAGGAGAAAATAGGGCATTAAATATACTTATAGCAAGAGATTACTTTAATTTAGCAAATGCTTATGCTGAAAAAAATTGCACACAAGAAGCATTTACTAATTACGAATCATCAATAGAAGAATATATGAGAGTTATTAGATGTACATTATCTAATGAAAAATATATGTGTGATGAAAAAGATATTGCTTACATTATAGGTAATATATATCACTCCAAAGGAAATTTGGATTTATCTAAAGATGTAAAATTGGAATCATATCAAAACGCCTTGGCATATTTAAACATAGGTGGAGATAATATAGATATAGTAGAGAAGGAAAATCTATATAAAAATTATTTCCTTTATAGAGGGACATTAAATCAAAAAATAGCGATATTAGCAAAGAAAGATAAAGTGAAATTTTTACAGGATGCAGAAGGTGATTACATTAAATTCCTGAAATTTTCCAACAGAAAAACAGATAGGAGTAAGGTATATAAAAGTCTAGCTGATGTATACTATTTGTTGATTGAAGAATACATTAAAAATGGAAATAAAGAAAAAGAACTATTATATCGAGAGAAGAAAGATAGTGTTAAGCAATCTCGTGAATGTTTACTGAGTAATCTATGACAAAAAATTAAAACACAGGACTTGATTTTCAAAAACATAGGGTATCATAAAAATATATGATACCCTATTGAACAGTGTATGTTAAATAGAATTAAGTTTATTGTGTATAGTTTTCTCAAATTTACCAATACTCATTCTAAAAAAATGAGTATTATCATTTTTTCTACCTATAGCATCTAAAACATAAGAAGGCTCATTAATACTACAAGCAGAACCACTAGAAATAGCAATTCTATCAGAAATTTGCTTAATATATAACTCATTATGCTTATCTGGTAATATGAAACTAATAGTACCAGGAATATGATTATTAGGGTCACCTAAGAACACTATATTATTAAATTTTTCCTTTAAAGCATTTCTAACTTCAATCTCTGATTTCTTTATCTTTTCAATATAATCATTCATGTCTCTTTTAGCTATTTCACAAGCTTTTCCAAATCCAACTATATTATGTACTGCATGTGTGCCAGCTCTATAGCCGTATTCTTGAGATCCCCCATGAATAAGGGCTGTTATATCAGGCATTAAAAATTCACCTGAGCGTATGAAAGCAGCTCCAACACCTTTAGGGCCATATAGTTTATGGGCAGAAAAAGATAGGAAATCCACTGGTACTTTAGATATATCTATATCTAGTTTTCCTAAAACTTGTGTAGCATCTGAGTGAAATAATATATCTTTTTCTTTACATACTTTAGCTAAGGATAATATATCATTTAAGCTTCCAATTTCGTTGTTTCCCCATATTAAACTTGTTAGTATTGTATTGTCATTAATATTATTAGATAAGTTTTCTGTAGAAACTTGTCCATATTCATTTACATCTAAAAAGGTAACTTCATAGCCTCTATCAACTTTAGGAGCATACATATTATTTTCTTCACTATTCATAAATACTTCACCATTTAAAAATTTACATGTTTGAAGTACAGCTTTGTGTTCTACCTTAGAAGTTATTATATGGTTACCTGAGTTTTCTATGAACTTTTGATAGTCAGCCACACCTTTAATGATAAAGTTGTTACTTTCAGAAGCACCGCCAGTAAATATTATTTCAGTAGGATCACTATTTATTAATGATGCTACCTGCTCGCGGGCTTTTTCTACTGCTTTTTTAGCATTTTCTGCTTTTAAATAGTACTTGCTGGAGGGATTGCCATACTCTTCCTTTAAGTATGGCTCCATAGCATCAAATACTTCTGGGTCAATAGGAGTTGTGGCGTTGTTATCTAGATAAATCATAGTCCTTATCATCTCCACTAATCATATTTTTAATAAATTGTTCTAAGTTTCCATAGTATTTAATTTTAGATTCTAGCATTTTGGCACCTCTATCAATATGCCACTTTGTATATTTAGGAAAGTAATCATCATCAGATAGATGTTTTTTTGCATGGTTTTCCATAAGAACTTTAAACATAATATCATGTTCAGCCGTTATGGTTTGTCTATTTAATTCAAGTCCGTTTATATCATTTGAGTAATCTTTAACATCAGATGGATTTTTTAAAGATAGAGACATAGCAACTTTGCAAAGAGCAAAGGGTTTTAAATTTATGCTATTATCTAGTTTTTCAAATATTTCTTTAGTTTCTTTTGATGTTTTTAATCTAAATCCCATATTCTACACCTCGAAAAAATAACCATTGGTTTTATTTGTTTTTCTATTTATATCGTCATATTCGATTAAGTATTCATGACTAATAATGTCTTTTAATTGTCTATATGCAGGTTCATCAATCTCTGTATTAGTAGAGAGTATAACTACTTGATTACTAATAGTTGAGAAGTAGTCAGTAGTAATACTATTTCTATGAGACTCATCTATTCTGGCATAAGGAGTATCTATTATAAATGGAATATTGATTCCTGATGCCTTTACTAGAGACCAATAGATACATAAAATATATATTTGCTTTTCTCCGTTTGAAAAACCTCCCACATCTACTTTTGTTCTTAAAGAAATAGATGTAGTGTTATCCATATTGTTAAGTTTTTCTTTAGCTTCTTTTATATCAGTAGCATCTAATGACTTTAATAAATCTTTAGTAAATAGATTTCCTAGTTTTTTATTTATTTCATTACTACCTATATTAGATAAGAGATTTAAAACATCTGTACTAGAGTATTCTCTATCTATGTATAGGGCAACATTAAAATCATTATCTATATGAATGTAATCTATGAATTTGTCTTTTCTAATTATTTTGCTAAATATACTCATGAAATAAGTTTGAATTTCTTTGATTTTTTCACTAGTAAGTGTAACTATTATTTTAGCTAATAATTCTATCATTTCCATAGATACATCATGAACATTATTTTCTTTTAAGAGATTATGATAAAGAGATTTACTCTTTTCAATTTGATTTGCAACAACATTCATTTCTTCTTTAAGAGATGAAATAGTCATTTCCTTAAGAATTTTTAATTGTTCCTTCTCAGATATAGAGTTATTTAGCTTTGTAATTTTATCTAAGAATAAATTTAATTCTTCATTGCTAAGGGACGTATTTAATTTATTATTTATTTCCTTTACTTCTATATCAGCTTGTTTATACTTAGCATAAGAATTTTCTATATCTTTTTTATGTTCTTCATAGTTAGCTGTTAATTCATTAATTCTAGAAGATACAGTATTAAAATTATCATGGGATAATTGATGTAAAGGTCTGTAATCTTCTGCATAAGTATCAGGTTTTAATTCTTCTTTTAATGAATCTATAATATTTTTAGATATTTCATCCATGTCTTTTCCTTTGGAATCAATGTGATATTGATCAAATATCTTAGGTAATATCTCGCCTAAAGAGGAAGATTCTAAAGTTTTGCTTGTAGTTATATAGGATTCATTTTTTATTTCTTTTTTTATTTGAGTGTCTATTTCTAATAAGTTATCTTTTAAAATCATAAAGGGAAGGGTGTTATTAGCAAAGTTTTTAACTTTAGCATTTACCTCACCACGTATATTTTCACATTCAGATAATCTATTTGTAAGTTTTTTTCTATCTTCTGAAAGTAAGCCACCCTGTTTTTTAAATTCCTCTTCTAGGGTCTTTCTTTCTGCATTTAAAAAAGAAATTTTATCTTCTAAAATTTTAATCCTAGATATATTGATAGACTCTTCTTCTTTTAAGGTTTGTAACTTCATCTCCCAGCTTAAGTAATTATCTTTGTACTCATCTATTAAATCAGTATGTTTGCTTTTTCCTTTGTTACTATTTATAATTCTATTTTTCAGAACTTCAAAAGTATCATAGTTACAAAGAGATAAGAAAGATTCTTTTAAATGCATATTAGAGTTTTTACCAATGAAAAACTCAGATAATTGTTCTCCATCAAAGAAGAAGAAATCAAATATCTTTGGAGATAGTATGGATTTTAAATAATTCTCAAAGTTAAATAATTCATCTTCGTTAAGTGGAGTTTTTGAATTATTCTTATATACTACAAAGGATTCGTTAAGTTTTGTATCTTCAAAAGTCCAAGTACGAGTTAATGTATATAAGTTTTTATCAGAGCCTTCTTCCAGTTCCATGTCTATAGAAACATAAGATGTTACTATGTCATTTTTAAAGGCGTTATTGTTTATATTAGATTTAATTTTATTTATATAGAATGCATTAAATCCTTGATATTTATAAGCTAGTGGGCCATATATACATAGTTTGATAGATTCAAAGATACTAGATTTACCAGCACCATTTTTACCACCGATAAGGATTATATTTTTATTTTCATCAGTAGAGAAATTAAATTCTACTTCATCTTCATATGATTTAAAGTTTTTTAGTCTAAGATTCTTTAGTAACATTGTATTGCTCCTTAGTAGATTCTTCTTTTTCCTGCTCAGCTTGTTGTATTATTTCATCATGAACCCATCCTTGGTTAAGTAGTTTTTCTACTGACTTTTTCATCTTAGACGGATTTCCATAGTGTTTATATTTATCTGTTTGAATAAGTAGTGCTTTTAATAGAGGATAATCTATATTAGATTCATCACATAAATCTTTAATAGTAGTTAGTGCAACTTCATCAAATAGTGTTTTCTTATAATCATGCCAAGGTAATTTTTTACCTACAACATTTTCATATAGTTTAACTAGTGTTTGTCGAGTTAAGTCTTCTTCATCATCCCAAATTTCGTCTATTTTCTTTAATTCATCTAATGTGATTAAAGTCACTTCAGGGTGAGTTCTTTGGATAATTTTTTGTGTTTCTAATAATTTGTTTAATATTTCTTGTCTAGCCTCAAATGTGAAAGGGCCATATATTACAGTACCATCCTTCATTCTTTGAACAGAACCATTTCTTTTATAACTTCTTCTATATTGAGATTCATTACGTATAGACATAATCCATCTTCTAAATTGGGCTAGAGGTAAAAGCCATGGTTCACTTCTGATAAATCCATTTAAAGATTTATCTTCTTTTACTACAGTACATATCCAGCAGCCAAAGCGGCTATTTCCACAAGTGTTAGTATTTCCGCTATCTGTGACAAAAGGACATTCACCTTCATAACCAGATCCTTTAGAATACAATTTAAACAAATCTATATTATTAGATCCCCAAGGAGTTAATCCCATGTATTGGTTTAATAGTATTTCCCATACATCATCTGTAGTAAAATCTACTATAGGGGTATATACATAGGCTCTATTCATATCATTTTTTAATGTTTCATGGGGTGTTAATAAATATCCATCTATTTGCTTATTTTCAATCCTTTGTTTTCTTGAAATACTTTCATCTTTCCTAACTCCTAGCAAAACTACCACATCTTCATTTTTCAGATGAGCAGATATAAATTTATTAGAAGGTCGTATTTTTAATCTTTCTGTACACCATCTATACATTATAGATTTTGGAGTAGGATAACCTCTACCAATAACATTGACCCAAAAGGTATCATTAACATGAGGTATTACTATCTCTGCTATCATAGGTATTCTATCTTTTTTTGCAGATACATTTATAAGTCTCATATTTTCATTTAAGTTATTTAAGATAATAGGATTTTCTATTAAAGTATCTGAAGATACTACATAAACATTTTTATGTCTTTTTTCTTCAGGTAAGCTAAGTAGCATATGATATACAAGTTCTACAACTACTGTACTATCTTTACCACCACTATAACCTATAATCCACGGTCTATTATCATTTAGGTATACCATTGTCATTTCTTTGTATAGATCATCTAGTGTGTTTTCTTTAAAAAAGCTTGGTATCATTTTTTCATTAATCCCTTCTTAAAGTTTTCTTCCAGCTTTGCTTCATCTTTAGTTAATGGTAAATCTATTTTTTCTTTTATAAGGTTAGAGGCTAGTTTTATGCTTGTAGCACTCTTTGTGATTCTACCATTTGCTGAAATAACTCTGTGCTGCCAATCCTGTAGATTGTTTCTATTCCAATCAATTTTGTTGAGTTTCTTTAAAATTGATTTCCAATTTTTAATATCGTAAGAATATACGTAATTACCAATAAGTCCAAAGGCCTCTAATATAACTCCATGGGAACATACATAGGATTCTCTAAAGTTTTTGGCGCTAAGTTCTTTTTTAAATACGAATTGCCAATCCTTTAGATTATTAGAAAGGTATGTCCAATATTCTAATATGAATTTTTTCATATTATCATCAAGGGTGTTAGAACCAATGATTTTCTTATTAGATTTATATATATTACTTAAAGTAAATAACTTACTAGATAGTTTAGCTAAATGACTACGCTCCTTATCTGTAAAGTTATTTAAGTTTTTTATAGATTTTATTATATCTTTAGTTAATATGGCTATTTCATCTCTAGAATCATACAAGATTCCAATTGACTTAGATACATTAACTGCATGTTTGTTAAGATCTGAAAACATTTGTTGACTACGCTTTAGATCTTCATCTATAAACAAAACTACTGATATAGTTTCTTTGCCCAAATCTGGATTTTCCTTTAAAGCTTCCTCGATGGCCGCCTTTCTATGTTGACCGTCATTAATAAGTAGACGACTATCCATAGCCACTTGAAGAGTACCTATGTTTTTAAAATTAGAATCATCATAGGATTCAAATTTAATATCTCCATCAACAGAGGCTGTTAATGAAGAGAAAACATAATCATTTGGATTGTCTATCATATACCTACTTATATGGGGAATCCTAGCTTTGTTTAGTATTCTTTGTGCTCTATGTTCTGGAGGAATATCTTCTTCGTTGAACATAAAAAGTTTCACTAAAATATTAAAAGGACACATTATAACATAATAGTCCCGATTAGCTTGAAGTCCTCTTATAGCAGGAAATGAGTAATAAAAATTATCGTTCATTTAATATCATTCCTTTTTTACGTACGTATCCTCTTAGATTATACCCTAAATACGTGCGTAATAAAAGAGAATTTGAGAAAAATTATATAAAAAATAGAATGTGTGTTCGAAAATGTGAATAACATGGTAAAATATGTTATAAGATAGAGTTTGAGGGAGAGAAGAAATGAATAAAGAATATTATAATAATAATGCTAAATCATTTGTAGAAAATACATTAAATGTAGATATGACTAATCTATATGATAGATTTGAAAAACATCTAAAAAAGGGAGATAAGATATTAGATCTTGGTTGTGGATCTGGGCGTGATAGCCTTTACTTTAAAAATCAAGGATATAGTGTGGAAGCAATAGATTATTCAGAAGAACTTGCTAAATCAGCAAGTAAACTAATAGGACAAGAAGTTTTAGTAAAAGACATGAGAGAAATATCCTATGTGTCGGAATTTGATGCCATATGGGCCTGTGCATCCATACTTCATATAAATAGGATGGATATTCATGTGATAATCAAAAATTGTGCTAGAGCATTGAAAAATGGAGGAGTCTTTTATCTTTCTTTTAAATATGGAAATAAAGAAGAAATAAAAAATGGAAGGTTCTTCAACTTTTACGACGAAGTTAGTTTTAAAGAGTTAATTAGTACGATTGACAACTTGGAGATTATAGAACTATTCACAACTGTTGATGTTAGACCTAAACGTGAACATGAACATTGGTTAAACATAATACTTAAAAAAATATAAAGTTAATGTTAAAGTTCCTATTAACCTTCAACATTAAGTAGGAGAATTATTATGAAGAGTTCAGATGAACAATTAAAAGGTCGTGGATATATAGTTCATGAAGATACATTAGAATATGAACACTTAAATAAGGATGAGCTACTAGATTTATTAAACTCAAAGGAAGCTCATAAAAGGACTATAGGAGTAAGGTTATTATCTAATAAGGTTAACTTAGATGAGAAAATGATAACTTTATTTTGTGATAAGCTCTCCATTGAGAAAAAGCTTTATATAAAGATTGAGTTATGTGATGCTCTATTAAAGAAAAATAATGACTGTGCTAGGATTATGGTTAATTATTTAGGACTTATAGGGAAGAATCAACATAAGGAATTGCCTAAAAAGCCCTTTAATAAAAGAAGTTATCCTCTGCCTCATGACATAATAAGTAGAACATTGGCTCACATGAGTGTTAATGTGTTACCTGAACTTATGACAGTATTGAAGTCTGGTAATGTGTTAGCTATAAGAGAAGTAATAGATGCTATTGGTTTCCTATGTTTTTATAATGATGTTAGTGAAAAGGCACAAATATTAAAGGACCTTATGGATTGTTTACATGAATATGATAATGATCCAATTATTAGGTGGAAAATTGTTAGGGCACTAGAGAGTTTTAATAATGAAGAAGTAATAGACATATTAAATCATATTAAAGAAAATGATGAAGAAGAGTCTATTAGGAATGAAGCAGATAGGTCTTTAAGGATTATTAAAGACAAATTTAATTAATGTTAATGTTCATATTAAAGTTTAGGGTGAAGATTAAACTTTAATATGAGTAGTTTGTGTTTACACAGATTACATGTATATGATAATCTATTAAAAGAACCATTCAAAGATCTTATGATTTTGAATGGTTCTTTATATTTTACAGAACGAATTTTTGATTCCATTTAAAAAGATGATATAATACGGTTATTGAAAGATATGAGTAGGTACAATAGAATGAATTAGTTAACATATTAACTATAAAATCATTTACCTTAACACAAGATATTATATAAACAATTCGATTTTAAAGTAATGGTGTTAAACTTGGCACCGATAAATATGAACAGGAGGTGAGTTTTTTTATGAAAAATTCCAATTATCCACTTTATGAAGTTGACAATATAAGTAATTTAAAAGAACTCATAGAAAATGCTTCATTAAAATATTCTAATAAAACAGCCTTTGAATATAGAATCAAAGGCAATAAAACAAAGAAAGTAAGCTATAGGGAATTAAAAGAGCATATTGACTCTTTAGGAACTGCTTTTTATAGTATGGGGTTAAAGGACAGTCATATAGCTGTTATTGGTGAGAATAGTTATGAATGGATAGTTACCTATTTTGCTACTGTTAATGGTTCAAATGTAATAGTTCCTATTGATAAGGACCTTTCAGCACAAGATATAAAAAATACCCTTATAGATAGTAATTGTAGAGCAATTGTATATTCACATAAATATTCAAAGATGATTAAAGAAATTGAAGGCCAATTACCAGAAATAAAGTACTTTATTGATATGGATGGTGAAGAGGATAATAATAAGTTTATATCATATGAAACTGTCATAGAAAAAGGTACTGAATTAGTCTTACAAGGTCATAATGATTTTATAAAAAATGAAATAGATCCTAATAAATTAACTGCTATTATTTACACTTCAGGAACGACTGGTGTAAGTAAGGGCGTAATGTTATCACATGAAAATCTTGCTACTAATACGGTTGGGACATTAAGATATGCTAAGGTACATGAGACTGTAGTTCTTATCTTACCCATCCATCATACCTTTGGATTTACAGCGGGAGTTTTATGTATGATACATTCGGGAACTAAAGTATGTATTAATAAGAGCTTGAAAAGTGTTTCAAAGGACATTGTGAATTTTAAACCTACAGATTTAATGTTGGTTCCACTATTTTTAGAAAAAATGTATAAGAAAATATGGGATAGGGCTAATAAAAATGGTAAAGCTAATTTACTGAGAAAAACTATTAAGTTTAGCAATTTCCTACTTAACCTAGGAATTGATCTTAGAAGAAAAATTTTTAAGAATGTACTTGATGGATTTGGAGGAAATCTAGAGCTTATAGTATGTGGTGGAGCAACTAAACAGTTGTCAAAATATGCTGAAATATAGAAAAACATAGACAAAAGTATATTTTGAAATGAAAGCTCCCTATGTTCGTAAAGAGCATAGAGTGGTGATTATGAAATCACCCAAAACTCCTTTAATTGCTGGAAGTCCCTAAAGCTAACTAAACCACAACATGACCATGAAATAAAGGTGAGTGTGAAGGTTACGAAAGTAGAAAAAATTAGTTAGATGGCATATGGTTAAATCCTAAGTGTTTATACAATGGGTAATCAGCAGGGAAGTCCCAAAGAGGGAAACCTTCAACGACTATGGCAAAAGCCAGTACATCACAAGCTATTGGTGATGGAAATGGGGAGCATCCTATTTATTAGGATGGTGATATAGTCTGTGCTTATGTGAAAGTATAAGAAGTTCATAAGAGAACTGGTTGAGTAGTAGCGAACTTAACTGAACATCTAAAAATATATACAAATATTTTAGGTAATTGAGTAACAATCGTATTTTAAATATATAAATAAGGCTTACTATAATAAGTAAACCTAATCTTGTTTTAAATCTTTAACAATTAAATTGTAAACGTAATTTGATACTGAGCGTTGCTCTTGTTCAGCTTTGATTTTTAATTGTTCATTGATTTCTCTTGGAATTGTAACAGCTATGCGTATTTTATCCTTTTTAACTGACATATTATAATCACCTCAATTATATTATAATGCATAATATAAAAAGTGTGAACAACTTATTGATAAAGTGTAGACACTTGACGTATAATATAATTAAGATATAAAACAAATGAGGTGAGGATAATGGATACTATTATGAAAACTGTAAAGCAATATTCGAAGGAAATAGACTTAGAAGAATTACAATATATAGCTAATCAATATAAGAATGTTAAGAACTATGTATATTCAAGATATAGTGGGGTTAATAGCATTCTTATCCTTCCTAAATATAGAAAAGAGATTAGAGACGTATGGGTAAAATCTAAGTTTGCAGAGCAATGGAAATTACCTGCTAGATATTGGAAGCAGGCTTTGGATGAAGCTATAGCCAATATCAAAACTGAATGGAGTAATATAAAAAATAGAATTAAGATATGTGTTAATAACAATGAAAATTTATCAAATGAAGAAAAATATTATATTAGATATATATTAAAGGCTGATAAATTGTATCAAGATGTATTAACTTATAAATCTATTCATATTCCTAAAAAGTTTGAAGATAAGAAGTTAAACTTTAAATATCTGAACAATATGATACGAAGATTAACTAGAAGATATAAAAAAAGTATTCCTTATAGTAGGGAATGTAAATCTTTTATGATAGATGCACAAATGTATTCTTATCAAATGAAAAAAGATATGCTTTATATTAACATAATGACTGCCAAACGAGGGAAAAGACTGTGTATTGAATTAACAGATAAGCAAGTACATAGTGGAAATTTAAGAGTAGTTTTAGATGATAGAAGGATACAAGTTCATAAGGGATTACAAACACAAGTAAAAGAAAATAATAATTCAAACATAATAGGGATTGATAAAGGTTATAAGTATCTATTTGCAGTATCAAGTGGTAAATTTTATGGTGAAAAATTAAACAAATTTCTTAATAGCGAAACTGAGAGATTAAATAAAGTTAATAAGCAAAGAAATAGGTTTTGGGCTTTATATAAATCTCATTTAGAAGAAGGAAACGTGAAGAAAGCAAATGCTATAAAAGAAAATAACTTAGGAAAAGTTAAATACAATCATAATAAACTTAAACATAACCAAACTGTAAAAGCATATATAAATCATTCGTTAAATGAATTAATAAAAAATGAAACTCCAAAAGAAATAGTGATGGAGAAATTAGACTTTGTTAGTTGGAATGATAGATACCCAAAATCAATTAAACGAAAGTTATCGAGATGGATAAAAGGTTATATAAGAGATAGATTAGAGTATAAGTGTGACTTAAATAGGGTTAAGTATACTTATGTTAATCCAGCTTATACAAGCAAAGTATGTAATATGTGTGGAGAGTTTGGTAAGAGAAGAGGAGATGTATTTAAGTGTCCTAAATGTGGAGAAATTCATGCAGATAGCAATGCAAGTATCAATATTCTAAATAGAAATTATGATAAAGAAATAAGTTTATATACACCATATAAAAAAGTTAAAGAAATATTAGAAAAAAGAGTGAGTTAAAAAAGAATATTTAATCATAAATGTATGTACCTTCTATGAAAATAGAAAGCATATGTTTTATCAGAAATGAAGGTTAAATAAACTTTTATTTATATATTTAAAATACGGTTGTGGGAAGTAGAGTAGTATTTTTAATATGAAATACACTGGTTCAACCAAGGCTTAAAATTATCTTAAGATAGAATAAGTGCGAATTATCTAAAATGAGTATATTTGTATATATTTTTAGAACCAGCACCACTTGATCCTAAATATGTACAGGGATTTAGGGATTTTGGCATAACTGTTTTAAATGGATACGGTATCACTGAATGTTCACCTGTTATTTCAGTTTGTAGAAATAACTATTTAAGAGATGGTAGTATAGGACAGGTATTGCCTTGTTGTGAAGTGAAGATAGACAAACTTCCTGGTAGTGACGATGGTGAAATATTAGTAAAGGGTAAAACTGTAATGCTAGGATACTATAAAAATGAGAAAGTAACTAGAGAAGTTATGGATGATGGTTGGTTTAGGACTGGTGATATAGGAAAGATTGACAATGATGGATTTTTGTATATTACAGGAAGGAAGAAGAACTTAATAGTACTTAGGAATGGTAAAAATATTTATCCTGAAGAACTTGAAATGCTTATTTCAAATATTCCCTATGTTGAAGAAGTTGTAGTTTATTGTGAAGGGGATAGTATAGATATAGACACCAATATTATTGCAGAGGTCTACCTTGACAATGAGTATATTGTATCTAATGAAATTGAAGATGTAAAAAAAGAGTTAGAGAAGGATATAGATCGTATAAATAGTACCCTTGCCCATTATAAACACATTAAAAAGATAAGAATTCGAGATAATGAATTTGAAAAAACTACAACGAAAAAAATAAAGAGGTTTGCTATTAAGACGGCAACTGGTGATTAATAAAGTAAAAGTTATAAAGATTTATTTTGTATAGAACTAATATCTGATTCTATTTGAAAAGATGATATAATACGGTTAATAAAGGTAATCCAATGAACGGGGGGACGGTTTTTTATTATGAAAAATTCTAATTATCCACTTTATAAAGTTGATCATATAAGTAATTTAAAAGAACTCATAGAAAATGCTTCATTAAAATATTCTAATAAAACAGCTTTTGAATATAGAATAAAAGGCAACAACACAAAGAAAGTAACCTATAATCAATTAAAAGAGCATATTAACTCTTTAGGAACTGCTTTTTATAGTATGGGTTTAAAAGATAGTCATATAGCTGTCATTGGTGAGAACAGTTATGAATGGATAGTAACATATTTTGCTACTGTTAATGGTTCAAATGTAATAGTTCCTATTGATAAGGATCTTTCAGCACAAGAAATAAAAAATAACCTTATAGATAGTAATTGTAGAGCAATTGTATATTCCCATAAATATTCAAAGATGATTAAAGAAATTGAGGACCAATTGCCAGAGATAAAGTACTTTATTGATATGAATGGTGAAGAGGATAATAATAAATTTTTATCATATGAATCCTTGATAGAAAAGGGTAATCAATTAATTTCACAAGGTGATGATTCTTTTATAAAAAACGAAATAGATGCTAATAAATTAGCGGCTATTATTTACACTTCAGGAACAACAGGAGTAAGTAAAGGAGTAATGTTATCCCATGAAAATCTTGCTGCTAATACGGTTGGTACATTAAGACATGCTAAGGTACATGAGGTTTCAGTTCTTATCTTACCTATCCATCATACCTTTGGATTTACAGCAGGAGTTTTATGTATGATACATGGGGGAAACAAAGTATGTATTAACAAGAGTTTGAAAAGTGTTTCAAAGGACATTAAGAATTTTAAACCTACAGACTTAATATTGGTTCCACTATTTTTGGAAAAAATGTATAAAAAAATATGGGATACGGCTAATAAAAATGGCAAAGCTAACTTACTGAGAAAAACTATTAAAACCAGCAACTTCTTGCTTAAGCTAGGCATTGATATTAGAAGAAAGCTCTTTAAGAATGTACTTGATGGATTTGGAGGAGATTTAGAACTTATAGTATGTGGTGGAGCGCCTCTTGATTCTAAGTATGTACAGGGATTTAGAGATTTTGGTATAACTGTTTTAAATGGATATGGTATTACTGAATGTTCACCTATTGTTTCTGGTTTTAGAAATAACTATTTTAGAGATGGTACCATAGGACAGGTACTTCCTTGTTGTGAAGTAAAGATAGATAAATTCCCTGATAGTGATGAAGGTGAAATATTAGTAAAGGGTAAAACTGTAATGCTGGGATACTATAAGAATGAAGAAGCAACTATAGATGCTATGAATGATGGTTGGTTTAGGACTGGTGACTTAGGAAAAATTGATAAGGATGGATTCTTGTATATTACAGGAAGAAAAAAGAACTTAATAGTGCTTAGGAATGGTAAAAATATTTACCCTGAAGAACTTGAAATGTTTATTTCAAATATTCCTTATGTTGAAGAAGTTGTAGTTTATTGTGAAGGGGATATAGATATAGACACAAATATCATTGCAGAGGTCTATCTTGACAATGAGTATATTATAGCTAATGAAATTAAAGATGCAAGAAAAGAGTTAGAGAAGGATATAGATGATATAAATAAGACTATTCCCCATTATAAAAACATTAAGGAAATCAGAATTCGTGAAACAGAATTTGAAAAAACTACAACAAAAAAAATAAAGAGATTTGCTATTAAAGCAATGAGTGGTGCTTAATATACTAGAGTTAATTAAGCATGAAAATTTTAAAGGCATGAAATTCATATGAACATAGAGGACAAGATCATGGTAGATACTACCATGGCTTGTCCTTTTATAATGACTTTGATGAGGTTTAAAGTATAATCACAGGGGTATCATATTAGCGAAAAGGAAAAAAAGAACCTAATCATAGTTAATTGTTTAAAAGATATAAAGAAATAAATATAAAACCACAAGGGGGTTTTTTACATGAAAAATAATATTTCTATAATGATAGGTGGGATTCAAGGAGAAGGTATAGTGAGAGTGGGAAAAACACTCATGAAAATATTGTCACGCAGTGGATACTATACCTATGGAAGTAGAACCTTTGCATCAAGAATAAAGGGTGGACACACAAATTACATGATAGATATAAGCATAGACAAAGTATTAAATAATAGTGAAAAATTTCAAATATTAGTTGCCTTTGATAGGGAGACAATAGAAATCAATGGAAGTAAAATAAGGGACAAAGGGTTATTGATCTATGATCATACTATGGACATGGAAGGACTTAATATACCTGAAGGTGTGAAAATGTTGCCATTGCCAATTACAGAAATGGCAAAGACTTATGGAACTTATAATATGAGAAATATGGCTGTAGTAGGATTCTTGTCTAATATATTAGGGTTAAACATAGATACGGGAAAGGCCATTATAGAAGAAGACTTTATGAAAAAAGGTGAGGATGTAGTTCATAAAAATATAAATATATTAGAAAATGCATATAAACATCCTATTGATGATAAAATCTTATCTTTATACAAATTAAATAAAAGCAAGTCACAAATAAAGAGGGCTACTATGATAGGAAATGAAGCTATAGGCCTTGGGGCTCTTATGGCTGGGTGTAGGTTTATACCTTCATATCCTATAACTCCAGCATCAGAAGTAATGGAGTATCTAGGGGCCAAGCTACCAAAGTATGGGGGAATAATGGTTCAAACAGAGGATGAAATAAGTGCTCTTATGATGGCACTTGGAGGAGCTTATAGTGGAGCTAGAGCTATGACATCCACATCAGGGCCAGGTATATCACTTATGATGGAAGGCTTAAGTTTTGCAGGTATTACAGAAATCCCTGTAGTAATAGTAGATGTACAGAGAGTGGGACCAAGTACAGGATTGCCTACAAAACATGAACAAAGTGATATATATGCCCTATACTACGGTCCCCATGGAGAAATACCATCTATTATATTAACACCATCTACTGTGGAAGAATGTTTTTATGATACTATGAGGGCATTTAATCTAGCTGAAAAATATCAGTGTCCTGTCATAGTTTTAGTAGATTTGAATTTGGGATTATCTATGGAAACTATTGATGAGTTAGATATAAACAAAATACCTATTAATAGGGGAAAGCTTTTAAAGGAAAGTGAGTTAAAGGAATTAACTCAACCCTTTAAGAGATATGAATTTACCAGTGATAATATATCACCAAGGTCAATACCAGGTATGATAAATGGCATACATCATGTGACGGGCCTTGAGCACTGTGAATATGGAAAACCTAATGATAAACCTATTAATAGAGAGAAAATGATGAATAAGAGATTTGATAAATTAGAAGAACTATATGGTGAGGATGCTATAGATATATATGGCAACGAAGATAGTAATACATTAATATTGAGTTTAGGATCAAATCATGGAATTATTAAATCTATGGTTGAGAAGGAAAATATGTCTGTGGCATATGGAATAATTAGAAGGATTAAGCCCTTACCACTAGATCAAATTAAGAATATGTATTCAAAATATAATACTATATTAGTGGTAGAAAATAATATAAGAGGACAAATATATTCTATTATAAAATCAAAATTAAAAGAAAGTAGTAAGCTTCATAGTTTAGTAAAATATAATGGGCAAAAATTTAGTATAAATGAAATAAAATCCAAAGTAGAGGAGTTGATCTAAATGAAAACTGCAAAGGATTATGCTAGTGATGTGAAACCTACATGGTGCCCTGGGTGCGGTCATTTTTCTGTATTAAGGGCCATACAAAGTGCGGCAGGAAAGCTAAATATAGAAAATCATAACTTGGCTGTAGTTTCAGGAATAGGTTGCTCAGGAAGAATATCTGGATATGTAGATGCTTATGGGGTTCACAGTATACATGGTAGATCACTACCTTTAGCTCAAGGAATAAAGATGGTAAATCCTGACCTTACGGTTATAGCAGCTGGTGGGGATGGAGATGGCTTTGCCATAGGAACAAATCATACGGTTCATGCCATGAAAAGAAATGTTGACATGACATATATAGTCCTAAATAATCAAATATATGGATTAACAAAAGGCCATACATCTCCAATAAGTAAAAAGGGCTTTGTGACTAAGAGTACTCCCATGGGGAATGTAGAAGAACCTTTAAAACCTGGATTAATGGCCCTAGCAGCAGGAGCCACTTATATAGCCCAAGGTACCTCTGGTAATCAAAAACAGCTTATAGATATAATAGTAAAAGGCATAGAGCATAAGGGATTTTCATTTATAAATGTATATAGTCCATGTGTAACATTTAATAAAATTAATACCTATGAATGGTATAAGAAGAATTTAATAAATCTAGATGAATCTGAAAATCACAATATTTATGATTTTAAGGAAGCTATGAACAGGTATATAGAATGTGATGGATTGTTTACAGGGATACTCTATGAAAATAAAGAAAAAGAAGAGTATAAGGCTATCCTAGAAGGAGTTAAAGAGTCTACTGTTGAAAGTAAATTGGATATAAAAGAAGATTTTCATGATTTAATAAGTGAGTTTATGTAGAAATATTTACACTAATCTACTGATAGTCTCATAAAGATTATTGCAATGAGGGGAAACACTTCATTTCAATAATCTTTTTTTTGAACAAAAGTCTGATTCACTTTAGTGCTAATGCCTTAAAAAATATAAAGTTAATGTTAAAGCTCTAGTTAATCTTTAACATTAACTAGTAGTATTATTATACCTATTATTGTAATTGCAGTAGTTTGTGTTTACAGAGATTGTATGTATATGATAATCTATAAAAGAACCATTCAAAGGTTTCACTATTTTGAATGGTTCTTCATAATGTGCAGAACACATGTTTGGTTTTATTTTTAAAAGATGGTATAATACGGTTATTGGAAGACGATGAGTCAATAGAATAGGTTAGTAGGTGGAAAAGAGTGAGTAAGAAACATGATTACGGGAATGAAAGTCTTTCAACCCTTGAAGAGAAAGATAAAGTAAGACTTCGTCCTGGAGTTATATTTGGTAGTGATGGCATAAAAGGCTGTCAACATACGGTAATGGAGATAATAGGTAATAGTAGAGATGAGGCCGCAGAGGGCTTTGGAAATGTTATAGAGGTAACGAGATTTAAAGATAAATCCATAGAGGTAAAGGACTTTGGTCGCGGTATTCCTATTGAATGGAATCCTAAAGAGCAAAAGTATAATTGGGAAATAGTCTTTTGTATCCTTTATGGTGGTGGAAAATATGATAATAATTCTGGTAGCAACTATCAGTTTAGTATAGGATTAAATGGTTTAGGAACGGCTGCAACACAATTTGCTTCTGAATATATGGACGTGACCGTTTTAAGGGATGGATATGAATATAATCTTTCCTTTGAAAAGGGAGATAATGTGACAGATACTAAAGAAGGTTATATAAAGAAAAAGTCAGGCTCTAAACATACGGGGTCTACTATTAAGTGGAAGCCAGATTTAGAAGTATTTAATGATATTAATATAGAGCTAGATTTCTTTAAAAGGGTTTTAAAGAGACAAGCCATTGTTAATAAGGGTATTAAATTTATTTTAAATGATGAAGAAAGTAATGAACGATTCACTTATTTTTATAAAAATGGTATTAGTGATTATGTGACAGAGTATAGTGGAGAGTCTGGATTTACAGGTATGCAATACTTTGAGTTAGAAACTAATGGACGTGATCGTGAAGATAAGCCTGAGTATAAGGTAAAGGCTGAGGTTGGATTTTGCTTTAATAATGAGAAAAATTTACTTGAGTATTATCACAACTCGTCTTTCTTAGAGTATGGTGGAGCACCAGATAAGGCCGTTAAAAATGCCTTTGTATATGCTATAGATAAGAAGTTAAATAAGGAAGGTAAGTACAATAAGGGAGAAAAGAAGGTAACTTTTCAAGATATTGAAGATAGTTTAATTCTTGTAGCAAACACTTATAGTACTATAACTTCCTATGAAAATCAGACTAAAAAGGCTATTACAAATGTATTTATTAAAGATGCCATGAATGAGTTTTTAAAGGAAAAGTTAGATATTTATTTTATTGAAAATAGAATAGAGACAAATAAAATATTAGAACAGATTTTAGTTAATAAAAGAAGTAGGGAAAAGGCTGAGAAAACTCGTATAGATGTGCGTAAAAAGCTTAGTAAAAAGATTGATAATATTAGTAATAGGGTAAAGAAGTTTGTAGATTGTAGAAGTAAGGACAAGTCCATACGTGAACTTTTCATAGTGGAGGGAGATTCGGCCCTTGGTAGTACCAAAATGGGAAGGGATGCTAATTTCCAAGCTATTATACCTGTACGTGGGAAGATACTAAATTGTTTAAAATCTGATTATGAAAAGATTTTTAAAAATGATATTATTATGGACCTACTTCGTGTAATTGGATGTGGTGTTGAAGTAAAGTCAAAGCATCTAAAGGAACTTACAGATTTTGATATGGACAAGATGAATTGGAACAAAATCATCATATGTACCGATGCGGATGTGGATGGGTACCAAATTAGATGTCTTATTATAACTATGCTTTATGTACTAACTCCTACTATGATTGAAGAGGGATATGTATATATTGCAGAATCACCACTTTATGAGATTACAGATAGTAAGGGCAATAGTCACTTTGCTTATACGGAACCTGAAAAAAGTAAAATTTTAAAGAAATTAAAAGGGAAGTATAGGATTCAAAGATCAAAGGGACTAGGAGAAAATGAACCAGAAATGATGTGGCAAACTACCATGTGTCCTGATACTAGAAGATTGGTAAAGGTAACTCCAACTGATGCAAAGGCAACAAAGGAAGCCTTTGAGTTATTCTTAGGTGATAACCTTGCTGGAAGAAAAGAGTTCATACAAGAATATGGATACAAGTATTTAGATAGATCGGACGTGAGTTAAAATAGAAGCTATGATAGACAATATAAGAAAAATGAGTGTAGTAGATACCCTAGAGACAAACTATATGCCCTATTCCATGTCGGTAATTGTATCTAGAGCATTACCTGAAATTGATGGTTTAAAACCATCCCATAGAAAACTATTATATACCATGTATAAGATGGGTCTGTTAAAGGGGACTAAAACAAAGTCAGCAAATATTGTGGGACAAACTATGAGACTTAACCCCCATGGAGATATGGCAATTTATCAAACTATGGTAAGGTTAACTCGTGGAAATGAAGCACTACTACACCCTTATGTAGATAGTAAAGGAAACTTTGGTAAGGTTTACTCAAAGGATATGGCCTTTGCAGCTGCCAGATATACGGAGGCAAAGCTTGACTCTATCTGTGAAGAATTTTTTAGAGAGATTGGTAAAAACACAGTAGAGTTTATGCCAAACTATGATAATACTATGGACGAACCAACGTTACTTCCTACTACTTTTCCAAATATCTTAGTAAATCCTAATCTTGGGATTGCAGTAGGTATGGCAAGTAATATATGCAGTTTTAACTTAAATGAAATCTGTGAGGCTACAACAGCCCTTATTAAGGATGAAACCATAGATTTGACAGAGATTATCAAAGCTCCTGATTTTTCAACAGGTGGAGAAATTATCTATGACGAAAAAAATATTAGAAAAATCTATGAAGAAGGTAAGGGAACTTTTTATTTAAGGGGAAAGTATGTCTATGATAAAAAGAACAATTGTATAGATATAGTTGAAATTCCTTATACCACAAATGTGGAAACTATCATAGATCAAATTACTGATTTAATTAAAAATGGCAAGATAAAAAATATTACAGATCTTAGAGACGAAACTGATAAAAATGGTCTTAAGATTACCCTAGATATTAAAAGAGCTACAGATGTGGAGAAGCTTATGATAAAGATATTTAAATATACTAAGCTTCAAGATTCCTTTAGCTGTAACTTTAATATATTAATAGATGGATACCCAAAGGTATTAGGAGTAAGGCATATATTACTTGAATGGGTTAAATTTAGACAAGAGTGTATTAAAAAGGGAATAATATATGATATAGGAGTAAAATCAGAAAAATTACATTTATTAAGAGGTTTAGAGAAGATTTTACTTGATATAGATAAGGCTGTTAAAATAGTTAGAGAAACGGAAAAAGAGAAGGATGTAATTCCAAATCTTATGGAAGGTTTTTCAGTAGACAAAGAACAAGCAGAATTTATAGCCGAGATAAAGCTTAGAAATTTCAATAAGGAATATATTATTGGAAAGATAAAAGATATAGAGAAACTTGAAAAAGAACTTAAAAATTTAGATGCCACTTTAAATAGTGATAAAAAGATTAAGAGAATTATTACAAATGATCTTTCTCGTGTATCTAAGAAATATGGTCAAGATAGAAGTACAGATGTGGTTTATGAAAATCATATTGAAAATATAAATAAAGAAGATTTAATTGAAGATTATAACTTAAAGTTGTTTAGAACTAAAGAAGGTTATTTAAAAAAGATTACCCATGCTAGTTTAAGAGGTAATAGTGAACAAAGACTTAAGGATGGAGATGAAATAGTACAAGAGATTGAAACTACTAATAAATCTGAAATCCTATTGTTTACTAATAAGCAAAAGGTATATAAAAAGAGACTTTATGAAATCCATGATTGTAAAAGTAGTAGCCTTGGAGAATATCTTGGAAGTTTACTTCATCTTGAAGATAATGAGAAGATTATATACATGGTAACAACTACTGACTATAGCGGATATATGCTATTCTTCTTCAAAAATGGTAAGTGTACAAAGATTCCTCTATCTAGTTATCAGACTAAAACTAATAGAACAGTTCTTGTTAATGCTTATGCTGATTATTGTGAATTGATTTCTATGAAAATGATGGAAGAAGATTCGGACTTAGTGGCTATAAGTACTAAAAATAAGGTACTAATATTTAATACATCAGAGATTGAATTAAAGACTAATAGAAAATTCCAAGGTGTGGAAGTTATAATATGTCCTAAGGGAAGTTCATTAAGGGAGATTAAAACTTTAAGTGAAGTTAAATATGATAGTTTAAATCACTATAGAGGAAATATACCATCTGTAGGAACTACTTTGAGAAGAAAAGATAAAATTCAAGATTAATTGAATTTTTTACTTACTAGGAAATTACAAATTATGTAAATTGTGGATAAGTAAAAAATTAAGGGGGTGTGGGGGAAGGATTCCCCTGCCTCTTCAAAGGAAGGTGTTCAGATTGCGTTAGCAGACGCCTGCGGGAACCATAGGGTTCCATAAGGTCGCATACGAAGTATGCCTTTTTCATATGAATTAATGGATCCATAGTGCATAGAATATAGATCGGACATGAGTAAAGTCATGTTCGATTTATTTATATGGATTAAAAAATGAAAGTATCTTTTACATATCCTTCAAATAGGGAAGGGTTTTCAACTTTTATGACGAAATTAATTTTAAGGAGTTAATCAGCTCTTATGACAACTTAGAAATTATAGACCTATTTAGAACTGCTGATGTTAGGCCAGAACGTGAACATGAACATGAATATTGTTTGAATATAATGACTAGAATAATATAAAGTTTATGTTAAAGTGAAGGTTACTCTTTAACTTCAATATAGGGGAGGATATGACATGAGGTTTTTTAAGGGGTACTTTAGGTTGTCGTGGCAAATATGGTTAGCTATAGGGTCTTGGGTAGTAATGGCAAGTTTTTATAAGGGTGCAGTTTTGAATCTAAATATGGACTATGCACTAGATGTATATAAGAAATGTATTTTAATAGCATTAGCTCATGGAGTTGTCTATAGGTTGTTTTTCTTTAAAAAACCTAAAAGTGAATGTTAAAGTTGTTGTTAAGCTTTGAGACCAAAGAATATTTAAGTATAAATTTAAATAATGATAATGTTCAAGTTAAAGTTATAGGTTAAGAAGAACATTAATTAAAGATTAGTATAAAAGAGGATAAAACCTCTTTTTTTTTACCATAATTTATTGGAACATTAAAATTTTATGAAGATTTTGTAAAGAATAAAGGGATATGTAATTGCATATGGAACAATATATAAAGTTTATTTTTAAGTAGAGGTAGAGAAACTATGAAAAAGGATGTATTTACAAAGACCGAGTTAATTTTAGTTTTTTTCATAATAGTACTTTCTGTAGGAGTAGTATTGTATTTAGGAAAGTCCCTATTATATGGATTTATCATTAGTAACTTATTAGTTGGATTACTTCTTCATAGGAAGAAGTATGATTTAATAAAATTATATAAGAAAGTTATTAGGGAAATGTTAGAGTACAAGAAGCTATATTTATTTATACTTTTAATTGGAGCAAATGTATCCATATGGCTTTTATCTGGAGTTGTACCTACTATTATGTATTATGGATTTGAGTATATGAAGGGATTGAACTTTTTGTTCATGTCCTTTTTAATCATATCCTTCATGTCCGTATTTATAGGAAGCGCTATAGGAACTATAGGAACTGTAGGTGTGGCCATATTAGGTGTGGCTAAGGGCTTTGGTGTACCCATGGGAGTAATCCTTGGTGTGGTTGTATCCGCATCATTTATATCAGATAAGTTATCACCCATATCAGGCATTTTAAATATTAGTATGTATGTGATAGATGCCAAGTATAAGGATATGATGAAGAGGATGATGACTACCTTTTTACCCGTGTATATAATAACTTTAATTATCTATTATTATATGGGAACTAAGTATGGTGTTTCTAATGTGGATAATATAGTTATGTATCAAGAGAGTATTAAAAATGGATTTAATATATCTCCCTATTTATTTTTGTTTCCCCTATGTATGTTAGTTTTATCTGTCCTTGGAATAGATCTATTAGGCATTGTATTAATAGGTTTACTAGGAGGAAGTCTAGTTAGTTTCTATATGCAGGGGGTGGCGTTTAAAGATATATTGTATACCATGTATAAGGGATATAGTTCCGATTCATTAGGAATACTTTCTGATGTTCTAAAAAGTGGTGGATTGTATTCTATGATAGAGGTAGTTTGTATAGTAGTTATGGTAGTCACATTAGGTGAGGTTTTAAGAAAGAGTGGTATTATAGATGAACTCTTTAATATTATCATAGTTAAGATAAAGAGTCCTAGAAGTGCCGTATTAGGGGCCTCTCTTACTAGTATGCTAATTACTTTAATAACCTGCGATCAGACTATGGGTATAGTTATTACTAGTAAGGTATTTAAAGAAAAGTTTGAAGAATTTCATATGGATAAGGAAGTATTAGGTAGGGTCATATCTGATACGGGAACTGTAATAGCTCCCATTATACCTATTAATATAAATGCCCTTATTATACTTGGTGTAACGGGCATATCAGCCCTGGAATATGCTCCCTATGCAGTACTTTGTTATCTATTTCCTTTAATAACTTTAATGGGTGCATTTTTAATCAAATGGAAAGTAAGAACATATAATTAAATAGGAAAAAATAAAGTTATTGTCTTTTGAAAATGAGAGGTTTATAATTAATTATCAATAAAATCCAATAAAGAAATGAGGACTGGGAATGTGCGTTTACTACTTGTAGGATGTGGATGCGTTGGAGAAGTTGTTGGAAAATTTTTAGAGGAAAGAAGTAGAGATTCCAACTGGCTTGAGTCTATTGTATTTGCCGATTATGATTATGAAAAGGCCAAGGAAATGACAGAGTTTTACAAAGGCTCAAAAGTTAAGGCTTATGGAGAGGGCCTAGATGCGTCTAACAAAGATCAATTAAGAGGGATTATTAAAAAATATGATTGTGATTGTTTATTTGATGCTTCACCTCCATTTTTAGCAGAGACCTTATTTGATGTGGCCCATGAGATGAATGTTGATTTTTTAAATATGGGAACTTGGTCTTTACCTAAGTTTGATATTAAAGAATCAATGGAGGCTAAAAAGGTATATGATCCCTTCATGACAGATCATAATTTTAATGCCCATGACAAATGGATGAAAAATGGTAAGACGGCCATAATATGTGTTGGGATAGATCCAGGAGTTGTAAATGTATTTGCCAAATTTGCAGCACAGCACTTGTTTGATGAATTACATGAACTTCATGTGAAGGATGGTTGTAATATCAGTAAGAAAAATAATGAAGATGATTTGGCCTTTGGATTTAATGTATGGACTATATTAGATGAGTGTTTAAATCCAAGTGTAGTTTGGGATAAAGACACTGGTTATACAGCCTATCCACCCTTTTCAGGAGAAGAACTGTTTAATTTTCCAGAGGGAATAGGTTATCAAAAAATATACCAAATAGAGCATGAAGAAGTTGTATGTATGCCTAAGTTTTTAAAGGAATATGGTCTTAGGAAATGCACTTATAAAATAGCCCTTGATGATGGGTTAATAGATGCCCTTAAGATGATAGATAAATTAGGAATGAGAAGTTTAAAGGAGATTAATTATAAAAATCAAATGATAAAACCTAGGGATGTGGTGGCAGCCGTATTACCACAGCCTGATAAGATAGATGATAGTTATGAAGGTAAAATGTGTGTGGGAGTTCATTGTAAGGGGATTAAGGATGGACTAAAAAGGGAAATTTTCATATATCAACCCTATGAACAGGAAGAGGCCTTTGAGAGATTTAACAGCCAAGCAGTAGTAGCCCAAACGGCCATAGGAGCAACTATAGCCATAGAGCTACTTGGGCGAGGTATATGGAAAAAGCCAGGAGTATACTCGCCAGAAGCCTTTGATCCTATACCTTATATGAAGCTTATGAATGAAGTTAACTTTAGACATAGTATAGTGGAAATGAACTCTGAATATATGAAAAATAAAAAGTCAGTAGAGATAAATGAAATACTACAAAAGGCAGCACAGCCTGCATTTTAAGGTATTAGTTTAGGGGGGCGACAATTGGAGATAGAGACAAAAGTAGAAGAGAGAAATATGTATAAGGCAAACATGTTTTTGCTAAAGACTATTATATGGCTAATGATAGTTGGATTCTTTACTCCCCAATGGGCACTATTGCCAATAGGTGCCTTTATACCTTGTGCTATTTACTTATATAAAAATAAGGAGAGAAGAAGGGCCATATTGTCTAAGTTTAAATTAATAGACATGAAAACTTACCTCATTCTATTTTTAATATGGATTAGTGTCCTACCAACTAAGTTAAGTGTTATATTTATATTTGAAAAGTTTTGTGGTAGTGAAATGATTGAAGAGCTAATGGATTTTCCCATTGAAAATATGTATGTACTTATTATAAGCACCGTAGTGTTTCCAGCCCTATTTGAAGAATTGGTTATGAGGGGAATTGTCCTTGATGGATATAGGGATAAAAGTATTCATGTGGCAGCCTTTATGAATGGTCTATTATTTGGAATGTTTCATATGAACTTTTTTCAGTTTACCCACACATTCATAGCAGGTATAGTAATGACTTATGTGGTAAGAATAACTGGATCCATATTATCATCCATGTTTATACATTTTACAAACAATGGATTTCCAGAAGTGTTAAATTTATTATCGGAACCATCAACAGACGAGATGGATTTTAATATAAGTAATAATGAACTATTAATTTATTTTATAGTTAGTACTATGGGAATTTTTATGGCTGTTAAATTGATGAAATACTTAAGTAAAAAATATAAAGTGGATATATCCTTTAAAAATAAAGAAGTATTTTCTAAGGAGAAAATCATAAATGGTCCACTTATAACTATAGGATGTATATTCTTTCTTATGAGTATGCTCATAATGAGTATGTATAGTGGCGCCTAATAATTGGATCATCTAGGGCTAATATTGCTAAAAATAAAGTGATATTAGTCTTTTTTTAGTTAAGAAGAAATTATAGAATGTTACTAAAATAAATGGGTATAATGGTAATAATAGGATAATATTGGGAGGTTTATTATGAAAAAGTTAGTTGTATTTTACTCCTTTGAGGGTAATACCAAGTATATTGCAGAGGGCATTGCTAAAGAGGTAGGTGCAGATTTATTAGAGTTAAAACCGCTAGAAGAGCCTAAAAAAAGTGGGTTTATGAAATATTTCTGGGGTGGAAAGCAAGTAATGACAAAGAAAATACCTGAACTTGAAAGTATTGATAAAAATCCAAATGATTATGATTTAATATATATGGGAACTCCCGTATGGGCATGGTCCTATGCTCCTGCCTTTAGAGCTTTTTTATCTAAGGTTAATATTAAGAATAAGAATATAGCCTTATTCTGCTGCCACGGTGGAGGTAAGGGAAAGGTCTTTGAAAGATTCAAAGAAGATTTAGGTGAAAATAAATATTTAGGCCAAATAGATTTTCAGGATCCACTTAAGAATAATAAAGATAAGGATTTAGAAGAAGCTAAAAAATGGGCTAAGGAAATTAAAGAGAGTATCATATAAAAGGGCATGAGTATGCTCTTTTTTAGTTAGTATGAATAAATGTACAGAATTTTCAATAAATTATAAATATATGACATTTTTTACTAGATTTATGAGTGTATATCTGTTAAAATAGAAAAAATAAAAAGAAGGAGGAGTGCGTAGTGGAATATGGATTTTTAACTATACTGCCCCCGATTATAGCCATTGCCTTGGCTATTCGATCGAAACAAGTATTTATATCCTTGTTTGCGGGGATTTATGTGGCAGAACTTATTTTGGCAGACTGGAACTTTATAACCGCATTAAATGAATCTTTATCAGGAATTGTAGTAATATTTCAGGAAGGATGGATAACAAAGACCATATTGTTTTCATTCTTAGTAGGAGGAATCATAACTTTAATACAGGCATCTGGTGGAGTGGCTGGATTTGTTGAGTTTTTGACAGAAAAGAGAAAGACTGTAAAAAACAGAAAAGGAGCTATGTTATTAGCTTATATTATTGGAATTGTAGTTTTTATAGAATCATCCATAACCATATTAACATCAGGAGTTGTGGCAAGACCACTTACTGACAAGTATAACGTTTCAAGGGAAAAGTTAGCATATATATGTGACTCCACATCAGCACCTGTATGCGGGCTAATTCCTTTAAATGGATGGGGTGCCACATTAATTGGAATTATAGGAGTTCAAGTATCATCAGGAGTAATTTCAGGAAATCCTACAAGCATATTAGCAAAGAGTATACCATATCAGTTTTATTCCATAATAGCAATATTATCAGTACTTTATTATATATTAACTGAGAAGGATTGGGGTCCTATGAAAAAAGCCGAAGAAAGGGCTAGGACTGGAGAAGTTTTAAGAAAGGGAGCTACACCATTAGTTTCTACTGACGCAACGGAAGTACCCGTGAAAGAAGGGGTAACTCCTAACATGTGGAATATGATATTACCATTAATAGTCTTAATCGGAATGATGCCTATTAGTTTGTATATTACTGGTGAAGGAAACATGATGGAAGGATCAGGATCCACATCAGTATACTGGGCAGTAATTGCAGCAGTGGCATTTTGTGGAGTTTTATATATAGGAAAGAAAATCTTAACTTTAAATGAATACATGGATTATCTATATAAAGGTATAGGTGGAATGGTACCTGTAGCATCTATCTTAATATTTGCCTTTGCTATAGGAAATTCTATTTCTGATTTAGGAACAGGACAATACTTGGCAAGCTTAGTGGCAGGAAAAGTAAGTGGAGCCTTTGGTCCAGCTATTATATTCATATTAGGTTGTATAATGGCCTTCTCAACGGGAACTAGTTGGGGAACCTTTGCCATATTAATGCCAATTGCATTACAAATGGCAGTGGCTATGGATGCAAACATTTATGCAAGTATAGGTGCCGTAGTATCAGGTGCCATAATGGGAGATCATTGTTCACCTATTTCTGATACGACCATATTAGCTTCAATGGCATCTGCATCAGATCACATTGATCATGTTAAGACCCAAATACCTTATGCATTACTAAGTTCTGCCATAGCCTTTGTGTTGTATATTGTAGTTGGGTTTATAGGATAGTTTGTTAGTTAGATTTTATTTGTGGAAATTTAAATTATATTTTATTAATAATCTAAAAAGATGGAACCTAGGTTCCGTCTTTTTTTTTGTAGCTTTTTCCAAAAAATATTTTAACATGACCTGAGAGATGATAAAAGGACAATAATCACTATTCTTATAAAAAAGTCATAGTATATAGTGTGATAAGTTAAAATTAAATACAATCATTTGTGGATGTGATTAAAATTGTATATTGAAAATTTTATGAACATACTGAGGAGGCTAATAAATTATGAATCAACAGCCTTATTGGACTAAAGTCGCCGTAAGTGATCGTTGTGTGTCTTCAAGATCATCACCGTGTGAAAAAGATAAAGGACATAAGGTACAACAATTAATAACAGATAAAATTTGTGGAAGGATTCGGCAAAAATGCAATTCCCGTCCCAAAATTATTTGGAAAGGAATTAGAGTAACAACATCAGGGACAATCAAAGTAACTAATACATCTGATTGCGAAATGAGATTAATAATAAAGAAGGGAACAAAATGTAAAACTTGTATAGAAACTGTGCTGCCAAAGGATGAACTCACTTTGACAATAGGTTTTGTTCGTAGTATTGCAGTAAAGTGCTGTGGACCTGAAGAAGATCAGGTATGTTCAGGTTGCTTTACGTTAATTGTACATTACCCTTTTAACCCATGCGAAAAGGAGGATTGTTGTTGTTGTTGTGAATGGTGCTAAGCTAATTCTTAAACAAAGAGAATATTTAAAGACAAAATCATATTCATAGGATCCGTCTCGTATTTAATTGGGGCGGATTTATTTTTTTTAGAAAGAAGATCATGGAGGTATAAGGATGAGACCTTCATATAAGAGTTAGGATTTAGGACAAGATAATATTATTTTTACTACCATGTAACCATTTAGTCCTATGGGACATATATTACAGTAGAAGAAGGAACAACCTATCTACTTCTTCCAAAGAGAATATAAGAGAGGGACCATTTGATCACCACAAGACAATTATTGTTTTGTAAGTGATAACCTATTCTTATAAATAGAAGTATACTAAAATTTATTAATAATTCATATTTCAAAATAATAAGTTAGGAGATGAGAATCTTGGGTATATGTTCACCTCGAGAAAGAGTAACCAATTTAATAAAAAAATGCTTTACGCCTGATTGTGGTGAGAATGAAATAATATGGATGGCAAACGGGTTAGTAAATCCATGTGCTACTATAGTATTTAATTTTACTAAAGCTTGTTCTGCAGGCGGAACAATTCAAATTACCTTGACTAGAAATAATGGAACTACCAGAGTAATTACGTTAAACCAAGGTGAGTCGCGAGCAATAACTATAGATGGAATTGACGAGATTGAAGTTATGTGTAGTGGTAATGCTGATCAAGGTACCTGTGCAATTAACATGTGCATGATAATTCATTATGATCGTTGCTAATAAAGTAGCGATTTTATCGGATAGTTAAGATATAAATAATTATTAAAGGAGATGAGTTTATTTATGAATTCATACTGTGAACAAAGCTGTATATGTTGTAGTGACAAAGTGATAGATAAAGACTGCTTTGAACAATGCTATACATTTTCAAGTCTAGATAGTACTTTCAATAGTGCTCAAATACTATGGGAAGCGGATGGAGTCTCAAATCCTTCTGGAACATTAGCTTTAGAAGTCACTGCAATTAGTCCTGCCGCTGCTACTATAGCTCTATTTTTAAATGGTGAAATGACAGCAGTAGATACATTAGATCTTGATGATTCAGTTGTTATAACTTCAAATGACCTTGATGAAATTTCAATTGCTGCAGGTCAGGATGATGTAGAAGTTACAGTAGACTTATGTGTAGATGTTAGTTATCAATGTTGCTAGGCTTTAATCAGGTAAATAGGGGTAGTTAAGAGTAAAAGTATATATGTAGTAATTAAGAAAATACTAGGCATATTGTGAGTTTTTAAATTCATAATATGCCTTTTCAATTATATTTTTATTTAGGTAGAATTATTTAATAAATGAAGATGTTACAGTAAATTTACGTGTAACTGTTAGTTATAATGCTGCTAGGATAATTTTCTAAGTAATATATCTTAAAAAATAAATTTTCATAAGAGATAATTCTGTAGGTGTGTGTACAAAGAATCATCTCTTGTCTAAAGTAGTGAAAGTATACATATCTAAAAAGTCTCATGAACGTTAGGTTTTATTTAGATTCATCTTCACTTTATCTAAATTACAAAGTAGCTGAATAGTAACCATATATGCCTATGGTGCATAGCCTATAGTAACAGAAGAGACGGACAAGCTACTTCTTTTAAATAAAGAATATAAAAGAGGAATGAATCTGATAACTATAGAAAAATTAATGTTTTGCAAGTGAATATACTAATAAAGGAGATGAGTTTATTTATGGGTTCATATTGTGAACAAAGTTGTATATGTTGTCGTGACAAAATAATGGATAAAGACTGCTTTGAACAATGCTATTCGTATACAGGTATAGGTCCTGATATCCCTCGAACGCTATGGGAAGCCGATGGAGTCGTAAGTACTTCTGGAACACTAGTGCTAGAAGTAACGGAACTTACTGATGGGAATTTAGATATACTTTTAAACGGTGTATCACAAGGGTTGACATTAGATCTTAATGATTCAATTGTTATTACATCAGATGTGCTTAATTCAATTGTAATTAGGCCAAGTGCAAGCAATGTAGATGTTACAGTAGATTTATGTTTAAATGTTAGTTACGAATGTTGCTAGGTTTTTATCAGGTGATTAATGACAGTTAAGAATAAAAGTGTATATTTGAATAATTAAGAAAATACTAGGGATGCTAAAATTAAAAAAATTTTAGTATCCCTGTTCATTTATACTTTTATAATTTCATATAAGCACAATTATTTAATAAAAGAATTATATTCTTATTGTGAAAAGAGAGGAAATTTGTACAATTATGTAGAATTACATAAGTTTAGAAGACATTTTAATTATAACTTAAACTTTCGAAAAGCAGACTATTACACCAATATAAAAGGAGGAGGCAGTTCTTTTATACTATGGATAAAATAATATTTTTAATAATTATATGTTTTTCTTTTTTGATTTTTTTCTCCACAATAACTTGTAAAAAACTAAATACAAATATTAAAGTTAGGGGAATTATGTTCTTTGTACCATTTCTTTTATGTATTATTCCATTTGTATTTAATGAAGATGTTTACCTTTCTGAAATGGTCTATATGGCTGAAGTTGTGTTAATGATTTCAATTAGTATATCATTGATTTGTAAATTTCGTAAAAATACATACAGGTGTGTACAAGTAATTATATTTATAGGAACAATATTACTAGCAACTATATTATATAAAATTCAATTAATAGGATTTTTTAATATATCCAACATAATAAAAAACATTTTTATACTTATCTTAATTTCATTTAATATTATCCTCGTAAAGAAAGATGAAAAAATTTTTTGGCAGGCTTTGGTAAATCTATTAATAAGTTATGTATTAATCATATTTAAAGATATAATAATTTTTTCATATATATCAACTTTATTTAAGTTCATGGCATATTTTTATTTTTATATGTATTTCTTTAAAAGAATCAATATTAAGGATAAAAATAAAGAAAAGATTTTATCTAATAAATCTAGTAAGTTAGAATTTGAAAAACAATTATTCCATATGAAACTTCATAATGAAAGGTTATTAAACAAGGCTCAGAAGGATGCGCTTACACAGGCCTATAATAAGACAACCATATTAGATATTATTGGAAAATCTATTAAATTGGAGAAAAGGTTTTCTGTTTTAATGTATGATATAGATAATTTTAAAAAAATAAATGATGTACATGGTCACATAACAGGAGATAAGGCCATTAAGAATCTAGCTTATATTAGTAAGAGAAGCATAAGGGATGTAGATTCTCTAGGTAGATATGGTGGAGATGAGTTTATAATAGTGCTACCAGACATTTCTCATAAGGGGGCTACGTATGTGGCGGAAAGAATAAGGCAGAATGTGAGTTGTGATAGTAATCCTAGGTTTACTATTTCCATAGGTATTTCTTCTTATCCTCATGATGGAAGAACTGTGGATGAACTTATTCAGGTAGCTGATAAGGGATTATATATGTCAAAGGAAAAGGGCAAAAATGCTGTATCCCATGGGGGAGCAATATGAAAATAAAGAAGGGTTTTATGGAATTTTCCATGGAACCTTTTTTCAAAGGGAGTCACTATCAGGCTATAGGTTAAGTATAAGATATTTAAAATAGAAGGTTCATAATTGTTTACATCATAGGATGTTCTGATGATCAACCTTTTCAAAAATTATTGAACTTATTTTCTTTCAGTTTTTAAACTTACCTAAGTTTTTCAGTGGACTCACTTTTTATAGCATCTTTTTTTTCATTCCCATAAGTTAGTAAAAGTTGACTTCTGTCTTTAACAGGAGTCAACTTTTTTAAGTTCTACTGATAATGATACCGATTTCTTTCAAATCTATTAGTTCAAGTAAGATTTTTTTACTACCTGATTTTGATATATTATATTAACAAATTTATAGTTTTTAATTATTTGCATTGGAAATAAAAATAGTATTTCATGTTAGCTAAGTCCCCCAATTTCAACGTTTCTTTAATAACTACAATAGATGGTATTATAAAAAATACAGCAAATACAGTAAGGCTGATGAATGTAGAACTAAATGATTAAATCAACGAAATTAGGATGTTTGCTTGTGATGAATTCAAATTTCTCTACGATGCTTTCAGTACATCTTGCAATTTCATCTTTGTCTAAGTCAAAACCCGAAAGATGAATCTTTAATATAGTATTGGCTATTTGGTGTAAATCATAGCTGATACGTCCATTGTATTTTTGAGTAAGACATGTTTTTTCAGTAGCAATAGTGATGGATAACAGCAGATGTAATGCTTCGTCAGTATAATTTCTTTTATAATAGTCAGCGATATTTTTAACCAATATTTCTGTAGTATAAAATATAGAATCTTCAAAAATACCTTCTTTTAAGGCATCCATAACAAACTTGACAATAGGATCGCTGTAAAGAGTATAGGTATGTAAACGCATCATGACTCCCATAAAAATGGCCGGATTTTTTTCGTCATTAAAATATTGTAATGTAAGATTTTTAATATTGTAGAATATGTCATCATACATCATTTTAGCGATATTGTATTTGTTTTGAAAATAGTAATTAAATAAGCCGGAATTAACCTCTGCAGATTTTGCTATTTCCCGTACAGTTGTATTGTAATAGCCGTTTTTATAAAAATGTTCTTTAGCAGCATTGTATATTTTTAATTCAGTATCGTTCATTTTAACTCACATTCCTTTATTAATAAATATTTTTAACAAATAAGCTAGGATGACATTTAGTATAACATATTTTTACAATGGCAGCTATAAATTGATTTGATTGTTAAATATAAGATTATATAAGCTGTAATAACGATTATATGCATTTGATTTAATATTTTGAAAATTCTTGTCAAATAGGTTGACATGTAGTAAATGCGAATATATAATTATGGTAAATTACACATGTGTAAAACGTGTGTTGCTGCTGGATAAGGTATATATTTTTTGCCTTAATTGTGATACTATTAACAATCCATACTATTAAAATGATGTATTTTACAGTTATTTATGTCCTTGATTACACATGTGTAAATTCTGGAGAGATATTTTGTGAAAATTATAAAGGAGGTTATAATGAATACTTTTGATTTTGACGTAATTGTAATAGGATCAGGAAGTGGTGGAACAGCTTGTGCTTTGAGATGTGCTGACAATGGAAAAAAAGTTCTTTTAGTTGATAAACGAGGTAAGGATGGACCAGGAGGAACTTGTGTTAATAGGGGATGTATTCCTACAAAAGCTTTGCTTCGTAGTGTTCGTGCTTTAGAAGACATTAAAAAAGCAAAAAAATTTGGAATTGAAGTTAAAGACTTTGATGTGAACTTTAAACGTGTTATGGCTAGTAAAAACAAAATCGTACAGCAATTAAATTTTGGATTAAAGCAATTTGTAATTGGCGGAAGGGATAACATTGAACTTCGTGTAGGTACAAAAGCTGAAATCTTAGATGGTCATAGAGTTAAATTGACAGGTAAAGATGGTGTTCAGGAAGTAACTGCTAAAGATGGTATTGTTATTTCAACAGGATCAGAGCCAAGTATGATTCCAGCTTTTAATATTGATAGAAAGAATGTTTTTACTTCTGATGAAGCATTAACCCTTAAGGAAGTGCCAAAAGATATGGTTGTAATTGGTGCAGGGGCTATAGGAATTGAAATGTCTACAATCTATAATGCTATGGGTTGTAAGGTAACTATTATTGAAGCGGCTAAAGATGTTTCACCACTTTTACAAGATGCTAGTATGAGTAAACTAGTGGCAGAACATCTAGAAAAAGAAGGAATTACAGTTTTGACAGATGTTAAGATTGAAAAAGTTGAGATTGTTGAAGACAAAAAAGTAAAAAGTTATTTAAACAATGGTGAAATATTAGAGACAGAAAATGTCTTAGTAGGTATAGGTCGTACAAGTAATATTTATGATTTAGGTCTTGAAAACGTTGCCGAAGTTAAGATTGAAAGAGGTAAAATTGTTATCAATGAACATATGCAGACGGGTGTCAAAAGTATCTATGCAGTTGGAGATATTGTAGCAGGTCCACAGCTTTCTCATAAAGCACAGAATGAAGGCGTTATTGCGGCAGAAAATATTTGTGGTAACAAAGTAACCCTTGATTATAGTGTACTACCATGGATTATATTTGGAGTTCCTGAAATAGCTAAAGTAGGATTATCTGAAGATGAAGCAAGAGAACGAGGCATTCATGTACTTACAGGATATATTCAAATGAGTGCTAATGAAAAAGCAGCCACTATGCAAGAGACAGTTGGTGCTATGAAAATGACTATTGATAAAGATTCTAGAAAGATTATTGGTGCAATTTTATACTGTACAGAAGCTAGCTCCCTTATTGGAGAACTTGCTATGTGCATTAAGAAGGGCACCACTGTTGAGGAGATGGCAACAACCATTCATGCCCATCCAACATTAACAGAAGCTGTTATGGAGTGTGCTAAGAAAGCCCTTGGCACAGCATTTCATAAATAAAAGAAACACATAAAAAATGGAGGAAAGAAAATGGAAATCATTATTTCAAGTGAAGTTAAAGATTTGATGAGTGAGCGAGGAGTTGCTAAAGAAGACGTTCAGGCTGTAATAGAAAAGGCTGAAGCAGAAAAGACATTTTTAATTGCTGAAGATGAAAGTATTCTAGCGAAAGCACGTTTAGACAATTTTTGTCCATATGTTGCTTACGAAAAAGATGGAGAAACATATACGATCAAGACTGTATATGCCCACCGCGTTCTATTAGGACACGAATTTGAGTAAAAGTATTAAGCAAGTTTTTGAAATACGTGATTTGAGATTTTGGAGGTGAAAAGAATGTATAAGTGTGGTAAATGTAATGTTGAAATGGAAGAAGAATTTGATATTCAAATGAAATATCAAGATATAGATTTACCAGAAGCAGAAGGGTTAAGATGTTCTGTATGCGGAATTGAGTTTTTGGAAGAAAGTGTTGTTGTAGATGAATTAAATGGATCTGAAACTATGCTTGAAAGCAAATAAGTATTAGAAAGTAAAGATATATAATGTATCTTTATAAATAGATCAAGGGGGGATAATATGTCAATTTTAAAAGACTTTCAAACTGTTGCCAATGAGAGACCAGCTGAGCTTAGAAAAGCTAAAGATGAGGGAAAAAAGGTCATTGAATACATTGGACAATATGTACCAGAAGAAATGATTTATGCTGCAGGTGCAGAACCATATTTCATGATTAAAGGTGGAGAGCCTGAGCCACCAGATGCTGTACTTGAAGATATGTTACGTTTCATGAATCCTTATGCAAGATCATTAGCAGGTTATAACCTAATGGGATTAGACCCTGTAACACCATTTGCAGATTTAATTGTTGCACAACAGTTAGATTGTCATGTTGGGCGTATTTCAGAGTTAATGGAATTCCACGGATTACCCGTTTATAAAGTGGGTGTTCCTGTTGAATGGAAGAAAGATTTTGCTAGAAAATATTTTAAGCGTTCTTTAGAAAAATTAAAGAAACGTCTTGAAGATGAAACAGGAAACGAAATCACTAATGAAGTATTAAAAGCTGAAGTTGAAAAATCTAATAAAATTAGAAAAGTGATTAGAGAACTTGATGAATTAAGAAAAGAAGATAATCCTAAAATTAGCGGTCATGATTTTATTAAACTTAATCATTTTACATATAAGGCTAGACCAGAAGTAGCTCTTGACTATCTTGAAAAATTCTATGAAGAAGCTAAAACTTCTGAAGGTAACACTGTTAACGGACCACGTATTTTATTTGCAGGTCATATCGTTGCTCAAGGGGATTATACTGTTCCTAGATTAATTGAAGAAGCAGGCGGTAAGATTGTAGCAGACATGTTTGATGATGGCCTTCGTTGGTATAGAAATGATATTGCCACAGAAGGGGATATGATTGAGAATATTCACCAAGCTAAATATCTTGATAAGATTGCTGTAAATATGTTCCAACCAGCATGGAATGATAGATATGAGTCTCTTATGGAAATTGTTAAAGAATATAAAGTTGACGCAGTAATATGGTATCAATTGTCATTTGATGAAATCTATGACATGGAGCATACTGTACTTGCTAAGCGTTTAAGTGAAGCTGGTATTCCATTACTTAAGTTAGAATCTTCATATGAATACTCAAGAGAAGCAATGGGGCCATTACAAACACGTATTGAAAGTTTCATTGAAGCTGTAAAGGAGGGAAAATAACATGTCAAAAGTTTATAGAGAATTCCTAGAGCTTTGTGCATTTGATGAAAGCGAAATTGAAGAATTACTTCCTCTATGGATTGAAGGATCAAAGAAGCTTGGATTAACAGAAGAAGATGTTGCCTATGCAAAAGATGAATGGATTCCTGAGCATTGGGATATTCAATACTTAGGTATCAGAAAAATGCTTGGTGCATATATTAGGGAAGCAATTGAAATTTCAAAGCTTCATCAATATAAAGAAGATGGTGTTAAAATCGTATATGGAATTATCCCTGCAATCAGTACTAATTATTACGCTATTAAAGCTGCAGGAAAGGATAAAGTATTTGTTACATTCCCTGACATTCATTTAGTAACTATTCTAAACGGTATCTTCCACAAGGTAGATGATTATTTGTATAAAGCTGAAGAAGATGGTATGACTTATGGTTGCCGTCACTGTGCATTAAACAAAACACGTATTGGTGCAAAAGCCAATAACATTATTCCATCACCAGATGTTATCTGGTCATGGGGACTTAATTGTGATGAAGGTCCAAAAACTGATGAGTACATTGCAGGGCTTTACGGTGAAGACTGGAAATATGTTGTTTCTAGAATTCCACATGATACACCATATGGTCATGTTGATGATGAAGATGACGAAAGAGTTGAATATTTAGCTGAAGTATTAAAAGACGGACAAAAGGAAATCGAAAAAATTATCGGTATTGATGTTAGTGATGAACATTTAGCTCAAGCAGTTAAAGATCAAGCTAAATATTCGTTTAAATATAGCCAATTAGTATCATTAGTATGTAAGAGTAACCCCCAGGTTATTCACGGAAGTGCCCTTACAAATTTCGGCCAACCTATGGCTATACCATTTAACTCAGGACAAAAGTATATGGAAGAAGCAATGGATATTATGATTAGAGAATGTAAGAAAGCTCGTAAAGCAGGTACTGGTGTATTACCTAAGGATGCACCAAAACTAGGTTCTTACTTTGTACCATTCGCTGTGCCATGGGTTGATAAAATTTTTGATGAAAATGGTATAGGAACAACATTTAGTTTAACATTTACACCTGCTAAGAGCCAGTTAAAGCCTTCACGCTTTGAAGATCCATTCAAGCAAACAGCAGAAGCTTGGTTAAAGATGTCATTTGGACAAAATATGGGTTATGAAGTAGCCAATATGATTGATAAGGTTGAATCAAATAAACCTTTTGATGGTCTGTTACTTGGATTCTTTGACTTTGATAGATGGTTAGGAGCTCATCATAAGATGGCTGCTAAGTTAATTGAAAAAGAAACAGGTGTTCCTACTTTCTACATGGAATCTGATTTCTGGGATGATCGTGATTACAGTCCAGAAGCCCTTAGAACACGTATTGAAAGTATTGCACAGGTTATAAAACTTAAGAAAGAAGCAAGTAAGTAATTATTTCAGGCAGTCTGCAGATGTAGGCTGCCTGAAAAAAAAGAGGTGATTTTGTGGGAAAATATTTTGCAGGTGTTGATATTGGATCAACAACAAGTAAGTGTGTTATTACAGATGAAGCAGGTAATATGTTAGCCTTTAAGTTAACAGATACATTATTTGATAGAGATAAAAGTGGTAAAATAGTTTTTTATGAAGCTTTGGAAGAATCAGGGATTAAAGAAGAAGATATAGCTTATATCGTATCCACTGGATATGGTAGACGTTCATTTTCAATGGCAAATGATGTTACACCAGAAATTATAGCTCACGCAAAAGGGACTGTTAAATTATATCCGGGAACACGTACGATTATTGACATTGGTGGTCAGGATAGTAAGGTTATAGCAATTGACGATTTAGGAATTATCGAGAAATTTGAAATGAATGACAAATGTGCTGCAGGAACAGGGCGTTTTTTTGAAGTTTTGACAAATCGTTTATTAAGTATTGATATGGATGAATTAGGACCTATGTGTTTAAAGGCGACAAATCCTCCAGCAATCAGTAGTATGTGTACCATTTTTGCAGAAAGTGAAATTATATCTATGTTGTCAACGGGTATTCCCAGTGAGGACATTGCCATGGGTATGGCACTGTCTGTAGCCAAAAGAGTTATAGCTATGGGTAAGGCAGGACAAATCAGATATAAGGAGCCTATCATTTTTTCTGGTGGTGTTGCCAATAATGAAGGGGTTAGAAAAGCTTTTTCAGACATATTGAATAAAGAGGTTATTGCGGTTCAAAACCCACAGAATACTGCTGCACTAGGTGCTGCTATGATTGCCATTGCAAAATACAAAGAACAGAAATAATTATATAATTTATGAATAATCTTAATGAATACTTATATAAAGGAGTACGTAATGCTTGAATTAGATAATATTTGCTGGCAGGCAGATGGAAAGAAAATTATAAATAACATTTCTATGAATTTTGAAAAAAATAAAATGTATGCAATAACTGGACCTAATGGAAGTGGTAAATCATCATTGGTAAAGATTATTGCAGGTATTCATAAACAAAGTTCAGGGAATATATATTTGGATGGGAACTGCATTGATTCCCTAAACATTACAAAACGAGCAGGAGAGCATATTGCCTATTCTTTTCAAAGTCCGGTCCTATTTAGAGGTGTCACAGTTTCGGAACTTTTAGATATTGCTATGAAAAATAGCAGAAATCCTTACAACAAAGTGGAGCTATTGTCCTTTGTTGGTTTGGATGCAAGGGTTTATCTAAATCGAAGCATGGACGGCACTCTTTCTGGTGGAGAGCTTAAGCGAATAGAAATTGCCACTGTTTTAGCGAGGAATGCTGAAGTTCTTATTTTAGATGAACCGGAAGCGGGCATTGATTTATGGAGCTTCAAACGTTTCATAGAGACAATCAATAATATACATGAGCATTTTGAAACAACGATTATTATGATTTCTCATCAGGAACGACTTTTAGCAATGACTGATTATGTGATTTATATGAAAAATGGCCGAATTGAACATGTTTATAATCAAGAGTCATTTACCAAACATATGAATGGTGAACGTGATTATGAAGATAAAATAAAATGTATTAACAGGGAGCTGCTTTATGATTAATAATGTAACAACTAATTTAATGAAAAAAATAGCGCAACTGCATGAAATACCCCAGGGAGCTCATAGTATACGTAAAAATGGTGAAGTTGTTTCAATGAATAGTACGGAGCACATTTTAATTACTTCGAAAGAGGATGTAGAAGGTTTAGATATTCGCATATCTAGTGAGTGTCAGAAAGAAAGTCTTCATATGCCTGTAATCATTGAGAATGAAGATATTTCAGAGACTGTATATAATACTTTTTATATTGGTGGTGGTGCTGATGTGACTATTATAGCAGGATGTGGTCTTCATAATGAGGGCAATGAGAGCAACAAGTCAGAACATAATGGTATCCATGAGTTTCATATAGGAAAGTGGGCCAAAGTGACTTATATTGAGACCCATTATGCAAGTGGAACGGTGGAAACTTCAAAGGTTTTGAATCCAAAGACAATTTTTCATATAGAAAAGGATGCCACAGTAACCCTTGAAATGGTTCAATTAGGTGGTGTCAATAAATCCGATAGAGACACTAAAGTTATACTTAAAGATCGTGCTAAGTTGATCATTAGTGAACGGTTAATGACTGAAGATGATCAGATTGCTAAATCAGATATTGTTGTAAATTTAGATGGTAAAGACTCATCTGCACAGATTGTTTCAAGATCCGTAGCAAGGAACAATTCAGAGCAGACATATACCTTTGATTTAGTAGGTAATAATGCATCTAGAGGTCATATTGAATGTGATGCAATCATTATGGATAAGGCTAAAGTCATTTCAAAACCTGTAGTATCAGCATTTCATGCAGATGCAAATTTAGTTCACGAAGCGGCTATAGGAAAAATAGAAGCAGAACAGATTATTAAGCTAATGACTTTAGGAATGACTGAAAAAGAATCAGAAGAGACCATTATTAATGGATTTTTGAAATAGAGGTATAGATTATGGGACAAGAGAAACTTATAAAAATATTTGGAGAACGACCAACACGTATGGATTTACTGAAAGACAGTATCAGTAGAATTGAACTGACTAAGGAAAGTAGAATTCTAGAAGCAGGTTGTTCATTTGGTGACGGTATCGCTTACGCTTGTGAGTATACAGGTGCATCAGGATATGGGATTGATCTATTAGAAGATTATATTGTAAAAGCTAGGGAAAAACATAAAAACATTGATTTTCAAGTTGGTAGTGTTTATGGTTTGTCTTATGATAATGACTTTTTTGACCTTGTTTTTTCTCAAGCGGCCTTTTCGTTATTAAAAGAAAAGGATAAGGCAATTAAAGAATATTATAGGACTCTAAAACCGGGTGGACATGTTATTATTAATGATTTTGTTATTAAGGAAAAGGTTGAGGGGATGGTAATGGAAGAAATGGATTTTATTCCTTGCTTCAATTCAATCGGAACTATTGAAGAATATGTTAATTATTTCAAAGAGGAAGGGTTTAAGGTTGTGCTGGCTGAAGACCGTTACAGTGAGATTGTCCGTACAACTTTGCATTTGTCTAAAGAATATAAATGTACACCAATGGAGATGGCAGCTTTATTTGCACAAATTCTTGGGAATTCTGAAGATTCTGTGCAAAGAAGTCAATGTTTTTTTAATCGAGCAAAAGTAAGCTATGGGCAACTAATATTTAAAAAAGTGTGATGAATATGAAAAGACTATTAAAACAGTTAGGATTTAATGATGAAGAGATAATTTTATATAGTAATGAAATCAGTAGGTTCCAAAAGATACTTAGTTTAACAGAAGATCATATTGAAAAATGTGCAAAGAATTTGAATGTTAATTTTGATTTATCTTTTAAAAGTATTAGGATGCTCTTAAAAGAGTTGTTTACATGTGTGTTTTCAGATTTTAGGAAAATTGAAGATGGGGAGCAGAGCGTGATTCAGATAGCAATTCCTATGCCTAATGCAATACCTGGAGTGGTGAGTCAATTGACTGAGAAGCTTCATGTGAGTTCATCAGAGTATATACTAATTTATTTGGCAGGTATCATTTTTGATGTATATCATCAAATAGGTGGAGAAGGGCCTAATCACTGTAAACGTTGTGGTTTAAATTTATCGAGAGAAACCCTTTATCATAATCCTTTTTATTTGAAACCAAATGGTATCATCACGTGTCTAGGATATTGTGATGAAATTCACAAAGTTGGGGAGCTATTAGAAATTGAACATGGGATACCTCATTATAATCTTACTCAGATTCATGGTATAACCTATGAAAATCAAAAAGAGTATTTGAAGACCGCATTAACCGGTTTTTTAATGGAGATGACAGGGGCATCGGAAGAAGGGGTAATAGAATCTTTAGAGAAAATGAATCAAGGCAATCTTGAAATTAATCTTTTATTAAATAAGATTCAGACACTGACGCTAAAGTCACCACATGTATATGTGACCTTTAATGAAATCTCGATCCTGAACATTTTAAATCTCATTTACTTAGAAGATCATCATAATAAAGCAAAAAATATATTGAAATTGTTCGTAAGGGAGCTAAAGGAAAAGATGAAGGGGGATGCATATATTATGAAAAATCCGATTAGAATTGGATGTATGCATCTTCCATTTACTAATGCCCATATGGATCGTATTTTTAGAGAACATAATGCAGCAGTTGTTGTATCGAGTATGTATGCGAGTGACCCTGAGCCTATACCTTCTGCGAGCATCTTTGATAGATGTCTTAGTCCTTTTTTTAGATATAAAATGCTGACAGAATTAGAAGATAAACGTCGGTTTATAGATAAAATTATTGAAGATTATAGTTTAGATGTTTTTTTATTTGGACAGTTTGAGAATGACCGGGCTCTAGGTGGCAACCAAACTTTAATTATGGAGAACTTGGATCATAAGAATAAAGCCTATTATTTATCAATTCATAACTGGCAAAAGATGGGGCTCAATCATTCAATGAAGCTAGAGAGTTTGGTAGAGGTCATAAAAGAAAGGATGTAAAGACTAATGAAAATATTGGATGTAACGAAGAGCTTATGCCCTTATTGTTTTAAACGTATCGATGCAGATATTGTTGAAGATAATGGAAAGATATATATGGATAAGACCTGTAGCGACCATGGTAAAGTAAGAGTACTTATCTGGTCAGATGCATCTACTTATCAAGAGTGGGGAAAGTATTCAGAACATGCACCTCGTAATGAGGGTGGTCATCCTACCGAAAAAGAATGCCCTTATGATTGTGGATATTGTAATGAACATAGAGGTTCTACTTGTACTTCAGTTATTGAAGTGACTAAACGTTGTAATATGAATTGTAGTGTCTGCTTTGCAAGTGCTAATGCTATAGGCGACAACCTTTCTTTATCTAAAATTCAAGAAATGATTGATTATGTTGCAGAGACACAAGGCTTTTGCTCTCTACAGATATCTGGAGGGGAGCCAACCTTGAGGGATGATCTACCTGAGATTGTTAGCTATGCTAAGAAAATTGGTTTCAAACATGTTCAAGTGAACAGTAATGGTATACGTCTTGCTTCTGATCTAGCCTATGTAAAGAGTTTAGCAGATGCGGGAACGGATTTGATTTATCTTGGGTTTGACGGCATTGATGATGGAATATATGAAAAAATTAGAAATCGTAAAATGATAGATGTTAAGAAAGGCTGTATTGGGAATTGCGAAAAAGCAGGAATTGGTGTCATGCTTGTTCCGGTCATCATTAAAGAAGAGAACGACGATCAAATCGGAAAGATTGTTAAATTTGCAAAAGCACATATGCCTACGGTAAAAGGGATTCATTTTCAGCCAGCAAGTACATTTGGTCGTTATGAAATGACAGAAAATCACGAAAATCGCTATACAATTCCTGATTTGATTCATGACTTAGAAACTCAAACGGATAGGGAAATTATAGCTGATTATATTGTACCACGTAAGAAAAAGAGTCCTTACTGTTCTTTCAGTTCGACTTACTATTTGAATTTTGATAACAATCTTGTGGCTTTGACAAGAAGAGACGGAAATATTAGTCTTAAGGTACCAGTCATGTCTAATTCTAAAATGGAAAAATTTGCACGTAATACTAATAATTTCACAGAGAAATATTGGAAGCAAAATAGTGTAGAGGCTAGTAATAAAGACAGTGAACTTGCCACATTTAGCAAGCGTTTAAGAACTTATAGTTTAAGTATTTCTGCTATGCCTTTTCAGGATGTATGGAATATCGATATTAATCGTGTGAAAGGGTGCTGTGTAAGTGTGATTCATGAAAGCTTAACAACTATACCTCTTTGCCTAAATTACCTAACAGATACTAAGGGTAGAAGGCTGTATGAAGAGGGGGTTTGTTGTTATGAGTCTAATAAATAATGTTGTTAGAGAAACTAAAAGTCTTTGTCCTGATTGTTTAAAGACAATAAAGGCTTCCATTTATGAGAAAAACGGTGCCATGTATATGTATAAAGTTTGTGAAGAACATGGTGAATTTCATACCCTTGTATGGGAGGACACTAAAGAAAATTATTTAGAATGGATTGAGTATGGTGGAGAGGCAAGGGATCAAAATGTAAATAGTAACCCTAGACCTACCACTCACAATTGTCCTCATGACTGTGGAATTTGCAGTGATCATGTTCAGAATATTTCTACTGCTGCGTTGATGACAACTAATGTTTGTGATGTGAATTGTCCAATCTGTTTTACAAAAGATGGCCAACAAGGTGTTTACAAGCCGTCTAATGAAGAATTGCTTAATATGGCTAGTCACTATCAAGACACTTTTTCATCAGAACATCCTATTGAGTTATGTGGTGGAGAACCTACCACTAGAGATGATTTACCTGAATTGGCTAAAGGATTAAGAGAAATGGGATTTGACCATATTCAATTGAATACGAATGGGATTCGCATTTCAAAGGATTTAGATTTCTTAAAAGCACTTAAAGAAAGCGGTGTAACAGTCATTTACTTAGGGTTTGATGGATTTAGTGATAAAGTTTATGAAAAAAAATATGGACGAAAAATGTTGGATGTAAAACTTAAAGCCATTGAGAATTGTAAGACTGCTGAGATTGGTGTTGTTTTAGTTCCTGTTGTCATGAAGGGGGTTAATGATAGTAGTCTTGGGGAAATCATTGAGATTGCTAAGAAGAATATGCCAACGGTAAGAGGGGTTTATTTTCAGCCTGTGAGCTTTTTTGGCAATTATCCCACTGCACCTTCAAATGATGAGCGTATCACCATTCCTGGTGTGTTAAGTTGCTTGGAAGAACAGACCTGTGGCGAAGTTAAGAAGGTACATTTTATGCCGGCAGGAAGTGAACATGCCCTATGTTCTTTTAATGCACTTTATGCGCTTAATAAGGACAATACATTAAAAGCTGTGACTAAGTATGGGCCAAGAGGTATAAACGAAGATAGTGCGAAAAAAGTAAGTGAATTTAATAAGAGATCCTGGAGATATTCTAAGATGAAAACCCTAACCATTGGTGGTATGCATTTTCAGGATGTTTGGAATATAGATGTTGAAAGACTTAGACAATGTCGTCTTTGTATTATAAGTGAAGATGAACGAATTATTCCTCTTTGTACTAAATATGTGACAAGTACAAAGGGAGAAAAACTATATAGTGGAATTTCATAAATTTAATGTTGATTATAGATTTGTCAAAGGAGATAGATGATGAGTGTACATTTACAAGAAGGATTATTTGAACTGTGTGCAAATAGAATAAAAAAAGATGATGAGTTTCAGGCCATTGTATCAAATAAAAATTTTGATGAAATAACTTACGATTTGTTTCAAGAATATAAGTTGTTTCAATTACAACGAACAGTGAAACATGTTTATGAGAACAGCAAGTTTTACCGTAATAAATTAAATGAACTTAGTATTAAACCAGAAGATATTAAGAGTTTAGAAGATATTTCTAAATTACAGTTTACCTTTCCGAATGATTTAAGAAGTGAAGGACAGAACTTTCAATTTTTATGTACATCCCAAAGAGATGTGGAAAAACCTGTTACATTCCATAGTTCAGGGACAACAGGAATCAAAAAGAGGATTTATTTTTCTAAAAAAGATGTACAAAAAATCTTAGACTTCTTGCCACGAGGGATGGAAACTGTGGAAGATCGAGATAAATGTTGTGCCCAAATATTTTTACCTAATGGAGAAGGTAGAGGGATTGCAGCCATGTTGGCGTCAGGTCTTATGAGCTTTGGCATGAGAGCTTGCATATCTGACATGTCAACATCAGCAGAAGATGCAATAAAGGTTTGTAAGGAAAACAAATCTAATGTGTGGTTTGGCGATGCATTTACAATTTATCGCGTGACAAAACAAATGGCAAAGAAAATAGATTTATCAAGTTTAGGCGTTAAAGTTCTATTTTTGACAATGGGTAACATCTCTAGTCCTATGAAGGAGTATCTAGAAAAAACATGGAATTGCCGTGTATCAACACATTATGGTTTGACTGAAATGGGATGGGGACTGGCCGTTGATTGTGATATTTGTGATGGATATCATTACAATGAGTTAGATGTTATTGCAGAAGTAGTCGATCCCGAAACAGGAGAATTGCTACCTGAAGGCGAAATAGGTGAACTAGTCTTAACATCTATTGCAAGAGATGCTATGCCCCTTATTCGTTTTAGAACAGGTGATATATCTGCTTTAGAAAAACCAGAGTGTGGTTATGACTTAGAAGTTATGAAGCATATAGTGTCTCGTCTTGAAGGTAGTTATCAACTTCCTGGGGGAACGAAAATTAATCCACCTATATTAGAGGAAGCCATTTTCAATGTAGAAGAAATTGTTGATTATCAAGCTTTTATGAAAGAAGATCGACTTTACCTGAAAGTTGAAACAGTGGATTTAGACGAATGGGGTGTTGATGAAGTAAAAGTTAAGGAGCAACTTATAGAAGAAATTTTACAGCTGGAAGCTTTTAAAAATAGCCATGAACCTAGTATAGAATTATTAGAACCAAACAGTTTGAAACCATTTGTGTATGAAAAAAAACGTATTTTACATTTTGAAAAAATCGAAAGATAAGGTGAGTATGATGGGTGATTTTACGCCAATGGAATGTGTAGAGAAAATAAATGAGATATGTCTAACGAGCAATTCATTGAGTATTTTTGAACTAGGGAATAAATTGTTAACCTTAGATTGTGTAAGGATGCATGGTCCAGAGCATCATTATTTGATATCAGCAGCTGTTATAACAGTTTACTGCAACGGTACAAAGAAAGAAGCATTAAAACAGAAGATGTTAGATAAGGCGTTGCACCGAGCAAATCTTATTCAACCTGGATCTTGTGGTTATTTTGGTGTTTGTGGCGCTTCAATGGCTGTAGGTAGTGCTATTAGTCTGATTGAAAATGTGACTCCATATAAGAAAAAAGAGTTAATGGCACTAGGTAAAATTACATTGAGGAGTCAATCAAAAATAGCAAACTATATGGGACCTCGTTGTTGTAAGCGAGCTACATATGTTGCTTTAGAGGATACTCACAACTGGCTTGAAGAACAGTTCCAATTAGCGGGTAATAGGATAAATAATTATGGGTCAAAGTTTGTATGTGGGTTTTCAAACAGTAATGATACATGTCTGAAAGGTGCTTGTAAATATTATAACCTTTAAGAAATAGTTACTGCCCGATACTGTAACAGAACATTGAATGATTTACATTAGATGGAGAATAGAATTTTAGTTAACTCAGTTTGTAATATATTGGCTATTGTATTTATCAAGTTCAAAATTGAGCCACTTTGCATAAAAAAATTAAGTGTTACTTTCAATCCAATCTTTAGTTTCTTTAATTCTACTTATTAAAGGATAAATTTCATGTTACTATAGTGGGCTTTTTCTCTAAGCGTAGAGAGAAATATGTGAATAAAAGCTCACTACCTTCCTTATGGAACCATATATAACCTAGCTCATCTGCTATACTAAATCATATTGTCTCTGTTGAATTAAATATATACGAAATACTTTCATCTGACAACTATCCTAACACAGGAATATATTTTAGACAAAGTTTATTGTAATCTACATATGAAAATAAAGAGGGGTTTTATGGAATTTTCCATAGAACCTCTTTTTAAAAAGAAAAAATATATAGAGAAACTATATCTAAGCCGAATGTATAGGCACCTACTTCAGTTCAATAAATCAGAAATATTTTCAAAGGTAAGTCACTATCAGATAATAGAGTGTAAATCTTATAGTTAGGATAGAAGGTTCATAATTGTTTACAGCATAGGATGTTCTGATGTTCCACCTTGTGAAAAATTTATGATTTATTTCACCTTGTAGGTGAGCAGAGTTTATTGAGTTTGAAAGTCGTTTATCCATATATGTATGATATAATTTCATGGAGGCATAAGTATTAAAAAATATGAATTGTGCCAGTGAAAAGGTGATAAAATGGGTAATTTTGTGAAGATATCTGTAAGAGGGTTAGTTGAATATGTATTAAGACGAGGGAGTATAGATTCTACCTTTGTGGGAACTAGTGTGTTAGTAGAGGGAGTTCGTGCCCATCAGAAGATACAGGGTAAGCAAGGGGATAATTATGAAAGTGAAGTATCTTTAAAGATGGACATATCCTATAAGGATTCTTTTTTTAAGATAGAAGGACGTTGTGATGGAATAATTAAGGAAGATGTAATTATTATAGATGAAATAAAGTCCACAAGGAGAGAACTTGAGTATATAGAGGAAGACCACAATGAAGTATATTGGGGACAGGGAAAAGTTTATGCTTATATGTATGCTAAGGAAAATAATATTGAAAATATAAAAGTTCAATTAACTTATATGAATATAAATACGGAAGAGGAAAAGAGGTTCATAAAGGAATTTACTATAGATGAATTAGAAGAGTTTATTTATTATCTATTGGAAGAATATAAGATATATGCAGATCTTAGAATGGACATGGAAGAAAAAAGGCAAAATACCATTAAGGATTTAGACTTTCCATTTCCCTCATATAGGAAAGGTCAAAGGGAATTGGCCGTGAGCATTTATAAGACCATAAGAAATGAAAAGAGAATATTTGCAAAGGCCCCTACAGGAACAGGTAAAACCATATCTACCCTGTTTCCAGCCATAAAGGCATTAGGGGAGAATAAGATAGAAAAGATCATATATTTAACTGCTAAGACCATAACTAAAAAGGTGGCAGAGGAAACTTTAAATATATTATTGAGTAAGGGGCTAAGTTGTAAAAGTACAACTATTACGGCTAAAGAGAAAATCTGTTTTATGGATGAAGTTAATTGTAATAAGGAACACTGTCACTATGCAGATGGATATTATAATAAGTTAAATAAGGCAATTATAGATATATTTGAAAATGAAAATATGATGGATAGGGAAACTATAGAAAAATATAGTGAGAAGCACGGAGTGTGCCCCTTTGAATTTTCCCTGGATTTATCTCTATTATCTCCCATAGTGGTCTGTGATTATAATTATTTTTTTGACCCTAGAGCATCTTTGAAGAGATTAAATGAAGAAAATAAAAACTCCTATGGAGTATTAATAGATGAGGCTCATAATCTGGTGGATAGGTCAAGGGAAATGTTTTCTGCATCTTTAAATAAATCGGATTTCTTAGATTTAAAGAGAAAGTTTAAAAATAAGGATAAGGATATGCACAGACATTTGAATAAAATAAATTCTTACATGATAGATTTGAGAAAGGAAAGGGAAGAGAAATCCTTTACTAAGAAGGACAAGCCAAAGGATATTAATAGATTTCTAAATGGGTTTGTAAGTAAAGCTGAAAAGTGGCTTATGGATAATAAGGGAGATGAAGATTATAAGGAAGTATTAGACTTGTATTTTAATTGTAACTCCTTTGTAAGAATACTAAAGTTGTATGATGAAAGATATATAACCTATGTGGAGAAAAGTAAAAGTGAAGTTACTTTAAAGTTATTTTGCTTAGATCCATCCCATTTATTAAGGGAGATTACTAAAAATAATAGAGCAACCATATTTTTTTCAGCCACCCTGTCTCCCATGAAATATTATAAGGAAGTATTAGGCTCAGATGAGGATGATTATAATGTGATGCTACCATTTCCCTTTGATAGGGACAATATAAAGGTATATATAAATAAAGTTTCTACAAGATATAAGGATAGGGAAAATACTTATGAAAAAATAGTAAATACTATAAGTGATACTCTAAATAAGGAACCTGGAAATACTCTAATATTTTTTCCTTCTTATAGTTATATGTATAGGATATATGAGATTTTCATAGAAAAGCATGGTCATATGAATATTATAGTTCAGGACAATCACATGAGTGAAGAAGAGCGGGAAGAGTTTTTAGAGGAATTTAGTAAGGATGAAAGGGTAATAGGTTTTGCCGTACTAGGAGGAATCTTTTCTGAAGGAATAGATTTAAGGGAAGAAAAGTTAGAAGGGGTAATAATTGTAGGAGTGGGACTTCCGCAATTATGTTTTGAAAGAAATATTATTAAGGAGTATTATGACTCTAATGAACAATGGGGATATGATTATTCTTATGTATATCCAGGAATGAATAAGGTTTTACAGGCTGGAGGAAGGCTAATTCGTACTGAAAGGGATAAGGGATTTTTACTTTTAATGGACGATAGATTTTTAACTGGTAAGTATCAGAATATGATTCCTTATGAATGGAAAAACTTTAAATTAATATAGATATTAAGGTTTTCATGCAGTTTACTATATAAACCCTTTATTAAAAAAATTTTCCATGTTATAATGAGTAGAAATTTAAGAATAAAAAGGAGTAATTTATGATAGAGTTAGGTAAAATACAAAAGTTAGAGGTATTAAGAGATACATCCGTTGGTATGTATTTAAATGCTAAAGATGAACTAGATGATACGGGAGTACTTCTTCCTACGAAGCAAATTCCAGAGGGAACTGAAATTGGTGATGAGATAGAAGTATTTGTATACAGAGACTCAGAAGATAGAATAATTTGTACAACTAATAGTCCAAAGTTAACATTAGGTGAGATGGAGTATTTAGAAGTGGTTGATACTTCTAAAATAGGAGCTTTCCTAGATTGGGGACTTGAGAAGGATTTATTCTTACCCTTTAATGAAATGACTAATAAGGTTGTAAAGGGAAGAAAGTACTTAGTAAGTTTATATATAGATAAAAGTGATAGACTTTCTGCCACTATGAATATAGGTGATTTCCTAGAGTTAGAAGGGCCTTTTAATCCGGGAGATAAGGTAGATGGAATTATCTATGAGGTTACTAGGGAAAGGGCTTTAGTTGCTATAGATAGGAAGTATCATGGTGTTATATTAGGTCATGACTTATATGGAGACTTTAGATGTGGTAATGAGATAAATGCTAGGGTAGTGGATACTAGAAAAGACGGAAAGATTAGACTTAGTCTTAGAAAATTAGCCTTTAAACAAATGGGAACTGATGCAGATACCATATTAGAAAGATTAAAGCAATATGGTGGAACTATGTATCTACATGATAAAAGTGACCCAGAACATATTAAGGACGAGTTACAAATGAGTAAAAAGGGATTTAAAAGGGCTGTAGGAAAACTTTTAAAGGAGAATAAGATAGAGTTTATTGAAGGTGGAATGAAATTAAAATAATAGAATATAGTATGAGGCAGCCTTGGGGCTGTCTTATTTTTGTGGGCAGAGGAGATTAATTATAATCTAAGAGTATGTGAACCTACTACGTTGAAATAATTCAAAACGTTTCAGAGGTAAGTCACTGTCAGATGACAGAGTGTAAATCTTATAGTTAAGGTACATGATCATAATTGTTTGCAGCAGGGGATATACTGACGTTCCACCTGCTGAAAAATTTTTGAATTATTTCAACTTGTAGGTGCTAAAGTTTATTTGCTTGTTTACGACATAGGATGGTTTTATTACTGTCTTATTTTTGTGTCATTTTATAAAGGAAACTGTAAATGAGAATAGAATATTAATTAAAGGGGGCGATGAGATGAAATATGATTTTCATGAGATAATAGACAGAAGTGAAAATAATTCTTTAAAATATGATGAGTTAGATAGTATGTTTGGAAGGAAAGATCTATATTCCCTTTGGGTGGCAGATATGGACTTTAAGGTGGCACCAGCAATACAAAAGGCCCTAGAGGATAAGGTTAAGGAAGGTATATATGGTTATACATCAAGACCTGACTCTTATTATGGTAGTATGGTTAATTGGTATAATAGAAGATATAATTGGAATATAGATAAAGATTTAGTACTTCACAGTCCATCGGTAGTAAGTTCTTTAAGTCTTATGGTACAAGAATTTACTAAGCCAGGAGATAAGATTATTATCCAACCTCCTGTATATTATCCTTTTTCCAATGTTGTAAAAAATCATGGGAGAAAGCTTGTATTAAATCCATTAAAAGAGGTGGATGGAAAATACTATATGGACTATGAGGATTTAGAAGAAAAAATAGATGAGAACACTAAATTATTAATACTTTGTAACCCTCACAATCCAGTAGGTAGAGTCTGGACTAAAGAGGAGTTAGAAAAGTTAGGGAATATATGTATTAAAAAGGGAGTAAAGATAGTATCAGATGAAATCCATGGAGATTTAACTTTGTGGGGGAGAAGATATACTCCATTAGGAAGTATAAGTGAAGAATTTAGGAAAAATACTATAACTTGTTTATCTACTAGTAAAACTTTTAATTTAGCAGGGGTTCAAGCATCTTTCATAGTTGTTCCTGATAAGGAGGATTTTGAAAAACTAGATAGGGTAATGGGATTATATGATGTGAGCCGAAATAATTGTTTTAGTTTGGTGGCTGTGGAAGCAGCTCTAACCCATGGTGAAGAGTGGTTAGAAGAATTACTAGTATACTTAGGAGAAAATATAGAATTTTTAATAGACTATTGTAAAAACCATATGCCAAAGATTGTTCCTAATAAACCGGAAGGTACTTACTTAGTTTGGCTAGATTGTAGTAATCTTAATATGACTACTAAAGAGTTAGATGACTTTATGATAAATAAGGCAAAGGTAGCCCTAGATTCAGGCTTTTGGTTTGGCAGGGAAGGAAAAAAATATATGAGAATCAATGTGGCCTGCTCAAGGGAGCTTATAAAGATGGCATTAGATAGCATGAAAAGGGCATATGATCAATTATAAAAGGGGGAATGTAGGTATGAATATACCAGAGAAATTAAGTTTAGGAAATTTACCAACTAAAATAGAACCCTTAGAAAAATTATCTAAAGTAATAGGCGGACCTAATATATACATAAAAAGGGATGACCAAACGGGTCTTGAAGTATCTGGTAATAAAGTGAGAAAGCTTGAATTTGCAGTGAAAGAGGCTATTGATAGGGGTTGTGATACTTTAATCACTTGTGGTGGCGTTCAGTCTAATCATTGTAGGGCCACAGCAGCAGTGGCTGCAAAGCTTGGACTTAAGTGCTATTTAGTATTAAGGGGAAATGAAGAAGAGGATTTAGATGGTAATTATTTTTTAGATAGGTTATTGGGAGCTAAAATAAAGTTCATAAGTAAAGAAGAGTATCAATATGATAGAGAAGAAATAATAGATAATTTAAAGAAAAAATTAGAAAATAATGGTTATAAACCTTACATAATTCCTATGGGTGCTTCTAATGGAATCGGAAACTTTGGTTATTTTAATTGTATGAAGGAAATTGAACAGCAGGAAAAAGAGCTGGGAATAGAGTTTGATGCAGTAGTTGCAACGGTAGGTTCTGGTAGTACCTATGGTGGATTATTATTATATAACAAATATAAGAATAGGGATTCTAAGGTATATGGTATAAACATATGCGACAATGCCTACCACTTTAAAAAAGTAATTAAGGAAATTATAGATGAAAGTTTAGAGTATGTGGAAGAACAGATAGATATTAGTGAAGAGGATATAAACATTATAGATGGGTATGCAGGCCTTGGATATGCCATTAGTCAAGATGAAGAATTGGAGTTTATAAAATATTTGGCAAGGCTTGAAGGGGTAATACTAGACCCTGTTTATACAGGAAAGGCCATGTATGGACTTGCTAAGGAAATAAAAGATGGCAATTTAGGTGAACACAAAAATATATTGTTCATTCATACTGGTGGTTTATTTGGATTATTTCCTAAGAGGAATATGATGAAGTTATAAGGGATATGATAAATTCATATCCCTTATTTTTTTTAAATTTTAATTAAGGTTGTTATATGTCCAATAAAATGTTATATTTATAAGGTTGATAACAAAGAAGGGACGATTGATTTAATATGGCTAAAAAGAAAATAATGAACATAGCAGTGATGGCCCATGTTGATGCAGGAAAATCTACTTTAGTAGATGCACTACTTAGTCAAAGTGGAGTGTTTAGAGCAAATGAAGAAGTAGTAGACTGTGTTATGGATAGTAATGACATTGAGAGAGAACGTGGAATTACAATCTATTCAAAAAACTGTGCAATAGAGCATAATGACATTAAAATAAATATAGTAGATACACCAGGACATGCTGACTTCTCATCTGAAGTTGAGCGTATTATAAAGACAGTGGATACGGCAATATTATTAGTAGATTCAAGTGAAGGACCAATGCCTCAAACTAGATTCGTATTAAAAAAGGCATTAGAAAGAGGTCTTAGACCAATCCTATTCATAAATAAGATTGATAAGAAGGATCAAAGAGCAGAAGAAGTTGTGGATATGACTTTTGATTTATTTGCAGAATTAGATGCAAATGAAGAGCAATTAGATTTCCCAATCGTTTATGGTATAGCTAAAGATGGAATAGCCAAAAGAGAAATGGAAGATGAAAGTAATGATTTAAGTCCATTATTTGATCTTTTAGAAGAACATGTGGACACTTATGAAGATAGGGATGAAGATGATCTTCAATTACAGATTTGTTCTTTAGCTTATGATGATTATATAGGAAGACTAGGAATTGGTAGAGTAACTAGTGGTACTATAAAATCTGGATCTACTCTATCTGTTTGTAAGCGTGACGGAAGTGTGGTAAATGGAAGAATAGCTAAATTATTCGTATACGAAGGTTTAAATAGAGTAGAGAAAAAGGAAGCTAAGAGTGGAGATATGGTAGTTATTGCTGGAATCAGTGATATATCTATAGGTGAGACTATCTGCGATAAGGATAAGCCAAAGCCAATGGAAATGATAGAAATACAAGAACCTACCCTAGCTATGAACTTTATAGTAAATGATTCACCTTTTGCTGGTAAGAGTGGTAAGTATGTTACTACAAGACATATTAAGGCAAGACTTGAAAAGGAATTAGAAGTAAATGTAGGTCTTAGGGTAGAAATGTTAGAAAGTCAAGATGGATATAAAGTATCTGGTCGTGGAGAACTTCATTTATCCATATTACTTGAAAACATGAGAAGAGAAGGATACGAAGTATCTGTATCTAAGCCAGAAGTATTAATGCAAAGAATAGATGAACAATTACATGAGCCCGTTGAAAGGGTAATTATAAATGTACCTGAGGATTATTCTGGAACTGTAATATCTAGATTAAACCTTAGAAAAGGTATGCTTGAATTTATGGAAACGGACAATGGATATACTAAAATTGAATTCCTAGTTCCAACAAGGGGATTATTAGGATATAGAAGTCAGTTCATAAATGATACTCGTGGAGAAGGAACTATAGTAAGATCCTTTGAAAGATATGAGCCTTACAAGGGAGAAATTCCAGGTAGAGCTAATGGAGTATTAATATCTCAAGTAAAGGGAAGTACCATGTCTTATGCACTGTTCAACTTAAGTGATAGAGCTACTATGTTTGTAAATCCTGCTGTAGATGTATACGAAGGTATGATTGTGGGAATGAACAGTAGAAAGGACGATATGGTAGTAAATCCTTGTAAAAATAAAAAGTTAACTAACGTAAGAGCTTCTGGTTCTGATGATGCTATAAAATTAGTTAGAGCTAAAGAGTTTACTTTAGAAGAGGCATTAGAATTTATTGAAGATGATGAGTTAGTAGAAATTACTCCAGATGCAATAAGACTTAGAAAGAAAATATTAAATGAGAATGATAGAATAAAGGCTATGAGAAAAAATAGCTAAAAAATCTTATGTATATACTTTTAATGTAGCATTTAGGGAAATATTTAAATTCTACAAGAAAAAGACGTTAGAAATTAGGAATCAAATTCCATTTCTAACGTCTTTCTTAATGTAATAAAATATCATTTAATCAAATGTTTATTAAAAAAAATACTTTTGCTAAGGTATATTGGCCTTTAGAAGAGGAACTATGTGGCTTTTTTACCACTATTCAAAATACTGACTATGAGAGCCAAAGGGAATAGCAAATGGTAGATATGCTCTTGCAATTTCAGAAAAGGAAGTGGCATCAAGAATTAGCAAGTAGCTATTACAGTTTATTGTATCAATCACTAGAGAGAGTATAACTCCTTCATCTTCCCCACAAGCACCTGGCATTGGAACAAATACAGGTTCACCTGGAAAATTATTTTCCTTGTACCAGTACTTATATGATTTGCTCTTAATACAGAACTTGACTAATTTGTTAGAAAAACCATTGGATTTATGGGCGCTTACTCCATATACATAGTTATAATTCTTGGTGTTACACTTTCTGTAGTTTATCCTAGGGAACTCAATGAAATCTTTAGATAGAATATGGGTTGTGACTTTATTACTACCTAACTCCAAATAATATCGCCGTATTTCTGGTGTGGGCAGTAATAAATCCCCTTGGCGTAATTTATTCAGGTACATGGATTTAATGATTGATGAATCCTTATATGAAACAATATCAACAATAACATTGCCCATGTCTTCAAAGCAGTTTATATGGTGAAAAGCAAAAAATGGTTCGCACTTGAAATTGCCGACAAGCTTACCACTGTTTTTATCTATTATCAGAAAGGTTGTACCATATTCTGGCTTCCAAAATAAATTATCTACAAATGGACTACCAGTGAGCAATAATCTAAAAGGGTCTATAAAAAGTGGAAACTCAGTTAGAATTACATAGTTTTTGGTCATACCAAAACTATGCATATAAGCTGGTTGCTTTACGGGTATGGATGAAATTATCTGTCTTTTGGTGGTCCCTTGTTTAATACTGTAAATATTATAACTGCTGGTTAAGGAAAAACGGGTTATATAATTAATTAGTTCCTTCTTATCATAATCAAACTGAGGGTGAGCGGTTGTTAAATGCCCGGTAACCTGGTCTCCATAGTGAAATCGCCCTAGAGTACGTAAACTATCAGGATCAAATTCAACACGAGGAGGAGTTTCTGTCATGGCAATATAGCTTTCCCCTATTTTCGTAACATTAACACTGGCGTTATCTGTAAAATGTCTGGTGGCATTTAAGAAAATCCTATGGGGTAATGAGGATTTAGGGATAGTGGCAAATTCAGGATATACAATTCTTCCTGTTTCTATTATACTTTTAAAAGTATGGCCTTTTAGAAATCTATTGGTATATGAAATTTTCCCATTGCGAAAGGAAAACTTATAAAGCATGGCTAAACCATCAAATAAGTGGTTGTATTTTTCTTTCCCCACCTCAAATTTTGCTGGACCATTGCGGATTAAAGTTCCCGAAAGCCATTCTGGTACTTTTCCTTCCACTGGAAGTAATATGTTTTCAACCTCTTGTACTAAGGTTTTAAAACCCTGTTCTACATTTATTTTCATAAGATTAATCAATTCACCTCTTAAGTCTTGCGTGATTTAAACAGTATGATTCTGTTCCTGTTATTGAAACATTCATGTTTACGTTCATTTTTTACTTGATACTAGAACTTATGTTTTTCCTTTCTTCCTTCTCCTTAAGATGACTATAAAGTTCCTTTAATTGAGTTAACATGTAATCGGAAACTCCCTTAGGATTTTGTGTTTTCATAATGGAATAAGCCATCTTAGGAGTGAATTTTCCAGGATAATAAACTATATATCTATCTTCCCAATGGGTTGGGGCAAATTTCTTTTTATACTGATATAAATTCTTATAATCATAAAATTTATTTAAATTTTCATATACGTATTGAAGAAGGGTCCCTGTAGTTTTAGTATGAGTTGAAGAAATATCATTTAAGGGACATACGCCTAAACTTGCCCATTTTACCTTTTCATTTTTTAGCTTCTCAAAGGCACTTATTATTATGCTTTCCATAGTCCCTGTAGGAGCATCTATACGACGTCTTATCACATCTGCATAATATCCGCTTTTGTTTAAAAAGGGTACAAAGACTACAAAACCTTGGATTTTACCATTATTATCTTTACCTAAAAAGTATCTCCTATCCATGGGATTATCTAAACTTGTGGAGCCTAACATGAAAGTCAGTTCATTACCCTCTTTAATAGATAACCACTCCTTAGTAATATCATCTATTTGTTCTTCAATAAATAAATTTCTCCTTTTTAAAGGTTCATATTCAAAGACTTGAATATTATTACGATGGGCATTATTTAAATTTTGACGAAGCTTAGCTCCCTTTTTTCCTTCATATTCGTAAGAACTTAAATCAAACATGGGATCTTCTCCACTTTTTATTACACCAAAGTCTGCCTTCTTAAATTTATCTATAAAGCGATTAGTTACGTTTAAAAAACATATATTAAGGTGTTCACGATTACAATAGGATTTAAAGGAGTCTATTAAAATATTAAAATCCTGTCTGTCACAAAGGGGATCACAGGCACATACGGCCACATCCGATGCTATTTTATAACTTATGGCAGAAAAATTATTTTTAGGAAAGAAATATGTTTTATCCTTTTCTAAGGCCACATAGCTATTGGGATTTGTACCGTATAGAGTCAAAAGTTCCCTTATGGAGTTTTTTTCTCTCGTATTTATGTTAGGTTTGTATATGAAGGGTTTTAAAATTAATACTAAACCTATTAGGATACCTATCCAATTAATGATCATAATATAATCTTCCATTATCATTATGAATTTAGGGAGTTTATAGGGATCTGATATATGTCCTAAAAATATTAATGATAATGTATGTAAAAGGGCATGGAAGAAATTACTCACATTATCATAGTAATTTTTAAAAAACAATATGTTTAAAGATGAATTGAAAATAAGGAATAATACGATGAAACCTCCCACTATAAGGCCTGTTTTTTTCGTAGGAGGATTAGAATTTTTCCTGAAATGTTTTCCATAGACCATAAGGACTGAAATTACATATATTTGAAGGACACTTATTAAACTAAATCTGCCCCTACTAATTAATAAGTTTAGAGCCAGACTAATAAGGCATATGATAATAGCTAATATTTTAGCAGTTCTTAAACCCTTATGAAGTTTATAGCTTACAATGAATAAAATAAGGCCTATTACTTGGAATAGGATTTGTATAAGAAAGACTTCTTCTAATAAAAAGCCAGAATAAAATTCACCTATAAATGATATATAGTATCTTACATGGGGAATTCCTATTAAAATGTAAAAGAGTCCTGTAAATAATATTAAAAATATGGCAATATTAATTAAAAACATTCTAGTTTTTAGATGAAGGGCCTGTTTAGTTACCATGAAATCATTCCTTATAATATATTTGTTATTAGTGTTTATTAGATTAAAAATTTTATACAAAAACTAAGGTATAATTATTTATATTTCCCCTTGGTGAGGTTCATTTTACCCCTATGATTTTGGTTTATACATTTACTAATAAACCTTTGAAAATGCACGATAATTCAGAATATTCATATTGACATATATGAATATATTAGGCATAATAAAAGTATGGCAAATGTATCTAGGTATTCCTTCTAATTACACTTTAGAAGAAATATGTTAGTTTATGGTTATGCTTTAAAATTTTTAAAGGAATTAGGAGGATGTATGATGGAAGATAAGAAAATCGTATGTAAGGACTGTGGAGAAGACTTTGTATTTACAGCTGGAGAGCAAGAATTCTATAAGGAAAAGGGATTCGACAACGAACCTAAGAGATGTAAGCCATGTAGAGACACTAGAAAGCAAAATAATAGAAGATAATAAATTAAGATTAAAAGGCATCTATTCTTAGAATAGGTGCTTTATTTAATGATAATAAAATTTCCTTAAAAATTATCAGTTTACAGAAATAAAGAATGACTGGCCTAAAGTTTTTTTGTTATAATGTAGATGGAATTTAGTGGAAAGAGGGGGATGGGATGGAGAATAGGTCATATATATTTATTTTATTGGCAGGTATATGTTGGGGAACCATTGGATACTTTGCAAAGATATTGTTAAGTTATAATCTAACTTCACTAGAAGTTGCTTTTTTTAGAACATTTATAGGTTTTTTTATTATATTCATATGTTTTTTAATTGTAAACAGACAAGTACTAAAAATAGATAAGCGTGGAATGCTTTATACCCTAGCAATAGGGATATTATGTCAGGTGGTATTTAATAGTCTATATTTTTATGCAGTAAAGAATGTGGGGGTAGCCACTTCTGCTGTATTATTATATACGGCACCTGCATTTTCTCTTATGGCATCAGGCATGTTTTTGGGAGAAAATATAACTAAATTAAAGGTGATTTCCTTACTTATATGTCTAGTAGGTTGCTTTTTTACAGCTACAGGAGGAGATATACATGTATTAGAGGCCAATTCCTTTGGGTTAATAGCAGGTTTAGGAGCAGGCTTTTGTTATGGAATGATGCCAGTTCTTAGTAAATCTATTATGGGTAAGTATAATAATTGGACCATACTCTTATATGTATTTGGATTTGCATCCATAGTACTATTCTTTATGGCAGGACCATCAGATTTAATGAACCTTGGAATCGGCATTAAGGGATGGGCTACTATTATGTTATTTGGACTCATTGTAAGTGTGGTGCCCTTTGGGTTGTATTACAAGGGACTCTCCCTTGGTATAGAGCCATCAAAGGCTAGTATAATAGCAACCACAGAATTAGTAGTGGCAGTTATCATATCCCTAATGGCTTTTAATGAAAATTTTGGACCATCTAAATTTTTAGGAGTAATATTGGTATTAATATCCGTAATACTAATTCAAAGTGCTGATAAAAAGGTAAAAGTAGTAGAAGCATAAATTGTATATATAAGAACTTTTAGTTATTAACTAAGAGTTCTTTTTTGTTAAGAAATAATTTAGTTTTTATTCATGGAGATTTAACAAATTATACCTATAATAGAGTTAAGGTACATTGAAAAAATAAATCAGCCAGCTTACTTGTCCTTTTGTCCATTTTATTAATTACGTAAACCCTTACATATACATATATGCGCGGGCTTTTGTAATCAATAAAATGAACAAAATTACTGCGCGATCTGACTACTTTATTTTTTAAATGAGCCTAAATGATAGAAAGTATTTTATTTAGTAATATGAAATATACTATATATATTAAATGAGGAAAGGATGTGCAATATGAGTAGCGTTAATGGTTCTAATAATGACCCTGATAAAAATAAAATATATAGAAATTTATTTTTTTATGGATTATTAATGATAAGTTGCCTTATTATATTCAATATGTTTTTCAATCCATTTAAGCCAGATAAAATAAGCTATAGTGACTTTGAAAGACTGGGGAGAGAAGGGAAAATTCAAGAGGTGCAAATAGGAGCAGATACCCTCTACATAATGGCAAAGGACAAAGATAATAATGTAAAGATGTATTACACAGAAAGGTTAATGGATATAGATCTATTGGATGATTTAAAGTCTTGGGGAGTTAAGGAATATGGAGGAGTAGATGAAAGTAAGGGCCCCTTAGGAGAAATATTGCTATCCTGGATAATTCCTCTTTTCATATTTATAGGATTAGGCAAAATAATAGGAATGACCCTGTCTAAGGGAATGAAAAATATGAATCCCATGTCCATGAGTAGGAGCACTGCAAAGGAATATAATATGGAGAAAAATACGGGAGTCACCTTTAAAGATGTGGCAGGACAAGAGGAAGCTAAGAAATCCTTAGAGGAGGTTGTAGATTATCTCCATAATCCTAAAAAATATAGGGAAATAGGAGCCAAGCTACCAAAGGGACTATTGCTAGTTGGACCACCAGGCACAGGAAAAACTCTCCTTGCAAAGGCTGTAGCTGGAGAAGCTCATGTTCCATTTTTTTCCATATCTGGATCTGAATTTGTACAGATGTTTGTAGGTATGGGAGCGGCTAGAGTTAGGGATCTATTTAGTAAAGCAAAGAAAAAGGCCCCTTGTATAATATTTATAGATGAAGTAGATGCCATAGGAAAGGCTAGAGATACAGGGGGAATTGGGGGAAATGATGAAAGAGAACAAACATTAAATCAATTGTTAACAGAAATGGATGGCTTTGATTCATCAGAACAACCTGTAGTAATTCTTGCAGCCACTAATAGGCCAGAGATATTAGATAAGGCTCTACTTAGACCTGGTAGATTTGATAGACGTGTCATAGTTAATAAGCCTGACTTCATAGGACGAAGGAAGATATTAGAGGTTCATGTGAAAAAAGTTAAATTAGAAGATAATGTGAATCTAGATAACATAGCCAAGATGACAGCCGGTTCATCTGGAGCAGATTTGGCTAATATAATAAATGAGGCAGCCCTAAGAGCTGTTAGACATGGTAAAGATAAGGTGAGCCAGAGAGAGTTGGAAGAATCTATAGAAGCCGTATTTGCAGGTGAGGCTAAGAGAGACAGGATAATGTCTAAAGAAGAGAAAATATCTGTAGCTTATCATGAAGCCGGACATGCTCTAGCAGGAGCTCTACAAGAAAGAACTGATCCTGTTACTAAAATTACTATAGTTCCTACTACTATGGGAGCTTTAGGTTATACCTTGTCATTGCCTACAGAAGAAAAATATTTAGTTTCAAAGGAAGAGCTAGAAGAGAAAATAGTAGTAATGTTAGCTGGAAGGGCAGCAGAAGAAGTAAAATTAAATCAGGTATCCACAGGTGCTTCTAATGATATAGAAAAGGCTACAGAAATGGCAAGAAGAATGATAACTATATATGGTATGAGTGATAAATTTGATATGGTAGGATTAGAATCTCCTTCTGGTAGATATATGGATGGAACTCCTGTGAAAAACTATAGTTCACAGACGGGTAAAGAAATAGATGAAGAGGTCTTAAGTATTATTAAAAGGGCCCATAAGAAAGCTAAGGACATTTTAGTTAATAATATAGAACTTTTAGATAAGGTATCTAATTTATTACTTGAAAAGGAATGTTTATCTGGTGATGAGTTCTATGAATTAGTTAAAGAGTATAGAATATAAGGTATGTATAATCATATGGTTGAAGGTATATTTCAAATAATGTAAAATGAAGTAAAGAATGGTATAAAAATAACTCTAGGTTATTTAAAAAAGGAGAGATATAATATGGCAGTTAGTTTAAAAAAAGGTCAAAAGGTAGATTTAACTAAAACAAATCCAGGTCTTACTAATGTTGTAGTAGGATTAGGTTGGGATTTAAACAAATATGATGGTGGCTCTGATTTTGACTTAGATACGGCAGCCTTTTTATTACAAGAGAACAATAAAGTATCTGCTGATACAGATTTTGTATTTTACAATAATCTAAAGGATCCTGCTGGTTCTGTAAATCATTTAGGAGATAACAGAACTGGAGAAGGTGATGGAGATGATGAACAAATTAAGATAGACTTAGGAAAGGTTCCTGCTAATGTACATAGGGTAGCCTTTAGTGCCACTATCCATGAAGCTGATGTAAGAGGACAAAACTTTGGTCAAGTTTCTAATGCATATATAAGGGTAATGAATGCAGACACAAATGAAGAGTTAATAAGATACGATTTAGGAGAAGATTTTAGTGTAGAAACTTCTGTTGTAGTAGGAGAAATCTATAGACATGGTGGAGAATGGAAATTTAATGCAGTAGGAGGCGGATTCCAAGGTGGTCTTGGAGCTTTATGTAATAACTTTGGAATTAATGTTGGATAAATAATAATTTAAGATTGGGAAGTGAAGAAAATGGCTGTTAGTTTAAAAAAAGGTCAAAGAGTTGACTTAACTAAGAATGATCCAGGACTTAGCAAATTAATGATAGGACTAGGATGGGACCCTGTAAAGAAAAGTGGCGGGGGAGGCCTACTAGGAGGAATATTTGGTGGTGGAGGATCACCTAATATTGACTGTGATGCATCTGTACTTATGTTAGATGAAAATGGAAAGATAACAGATAAAAAGGATATTATATATTTTAGCAACTTAAGAAGTAAGTGTGGCGCGGTTCGTCACTCCGGTGACAACTTAACTGGAGATGGAGACGGAGACGATGAGCAAGTATTTGTAGAACTGGGTAGTGTATCACCTAGAATAAGTAAATTAGTATTTGTAGTAAACATATATGCTTGTGAAAAGAGAAAGCAAGACTTTGGCATGATTCAAAATGCATTTATTAGGGCTGTAGATATGAATAAGGGAAATGAAATTTTAAAGTATAACCTTACAGAGAATTACTCAGGATCAACTACTCTAATAGTTGGAGAACTATATAGACATGGCGGAGAGTGGAAGTTTGCAGCTGTAGGAGAAGGTACTAGAGATACTTCTATAAGCAGTATAGTAAAGAAATATATGTAATAATAAAACCCACCAAATTTCATTTGGTGGGTTAATTTTTATGCTAATATATTAAGTGGAATTAACCCTAAGGCTACCCCTAAAATGTATATTAAGAATAATCCATATACACTAGCCATTATGAAACCATCCTTCTTAGAAACTCCATTTTTCTTTAAAAGTAAACTTCCTGTTGTGATCATGGATATTAATAAGAAAGAGAAAATTACCAGGTTATTACCAAAGCTAACAACAATGTCTTTTCCTGCTATTAAGATTGGGAAACCTAAACAAATACAAATATCAAATATGTTAGATCCAACTGCATTTGATACGGCTCCATCAGCATCTCCCATAGAAGCAGACTTTACAGATAATAATGTATCTGGTATAGATGTACATGCTGCTAGGATGATAACAGATACTATAATAGTAGGAATATTAAATGTTGCTGAAATAACTATGGCAGATTGAACTATGGCATCACAACTTACCCATAGGGCTCCAATAGCTAAAGCTACTGTAATAAATATTTGACCATAACTCATATCCTCTTCTTCTTCGTCCTCTTCTTCAACAGCAGCAGCAGTTTCATTTTGAGAACGTCTATACTTTTTAGTTTGAAGGTATAATACAAATACGTAACACACATAAATACTTATAAGGATTACACCAGATAGGGCAGTGAATTTACCACTATAGGCCATAACCATAAGAGTTATAACACTTAGAGAATAAAAGAACATATCCCTATATACTACAGATTTTTCAGCTTTTAGTAAGTCCTTTCCTTTATAAGCGATAATACTTAGCATAGGAATAAGTAATACATTAAATATTCCAGAACCAGCAATTGCAGGAATACCAATATCAGCAAATTCCTTATACACTAACACAGCAACCATGGCTGTTGAAAATTCTGGGAATGAAGAGCTTACCGCATCGAAGGTAGCACCCCTTACTGATGTAGGAATATTAAGCTTTACTCCTAATATGTGTAGAGCATCTCCTAATTTATCTGATGCAAAGTTAATTACCCAAGTCATTGCCCCTAACATTAGCAGGGCAAGCCAGATGTTGTTTATCCAATGGAACATAAAATTCCCTCCCTCTCAATTATAAACATACTTTAAATATACTTATAAAGATAATTATAGTTAATATGTAAAGATAAATCAAATTAAAAAAATGGCAAAAAAGTGAGCATAAGGCTAAAAAATGTAAAAATACACTAAAATATTTAAATATACCCTTTTTTTAGTCCTAATAGACCTTGAAGGATTTTAATAAAAAATGTAGAATAAGATTAAATAATATTGAAAAGTAAGAATTTTAAGAACATAGATAGTAAGGAGTGATTAATATGGCAGTTAGTTTACAAAAGGGACAAAAGGTAGATTTGACTAAAACAAATCCAGGCCTAACTCGTGTGTTAGTAGGTCTTGGGTGGGATACGAATAAATATGATGGTGGTCGTGATTTTGACTTAGACACGGCAGCATTTTTACTACAAGAAGATAATAAGGTTTCTAGTGATAGCGATTTTGTATTCTACAATAATCTTCAAGGTGGAAATGGTTCTGTAACTCATTTAGGAGACAACAGAACTGGAGAAGGTGATGGGGACGATGAGCAGGTAAAGATAGATTTAAGTAAAGTTCCTGCTAATATTAAGAGATTGGCTTTCTCAGCTACAATTCATGAGGCAAATGAAAGGGGTCAAAATTTTGGCCAGGTATCTAATGCATACATAAGGGTAGTAAATATGGATACGGATGAGGAAATATTAAGATATGACTTAGGAGAAGATTTTAGTGTAGAGACAGCTATTGTAGTAGGGGAGATTTATAGACACAATGGAGAGTGGAAGTTCAACGCCATAGGAAGTGGTTTCCAAGGTGGATTAGGAGCACTTTGCTCTAACTTTGGTATTGATGTAGGATAAGATAAACTATATACATGCTAAATGTATAGGTACTTACTTCGGTCATATAAATGAAAAATATTTTATAAGGTAAGTCACTATCAGGCTAGTTACTGTGAATCTTATAATTAAGGCAGAAGGTTCACAATTGTTTACAGCAGATGATGTTCTGATGTTCCACCTTATAAAAATTTTTCATTCATATTCCCTTGTAAGTAGCTAAAGTTTATTGAGTTATAGCTATGTTTGAACTAGATTTATGTAAGCCTACTGGGTCTCAATAAGTGGAACTTGCAGGCGTAAAGGGTTTATTTATATATAATTTGAATTAAGGGTTAGGGAGTGAGAGTTATGGCTATTAATTTAACAAAAGGACAGAGAATTGATTTAACTAAGTCTAATGAAGGCCTATCTAAATTACTTGTAGGATTAGGTTGGGATCCAGTTAAGAAAAGTAGTGGATTCTTATCAGCATTATTTGGTGGAGGTGGAGCAGATATTGACTGTGATGCTTCTGTAATTATGCTAGAAGAGAATGATAAATTCAGATATCAGGATGACTTGATTTACTTTAACAATTTAAAGAGTAGATGTGGAGCAATACGTCATACGGGTGATAACCTTACAGGTGGTGGTCACGGAGATGATGAGCAAATATTTGTGGAACTTGAAAAAATTCCTGAGAGGATAAAGAAATTAGTATTTGTAGTAAATATATATGATTGTATAAGAAGAAAGCAAGATTTTGGATTAGTTCAAAATGCATTCATTAGAATAGAAGATAATAAAGGTGGAAAAGACCTTCTTCGTTATAATTTAACAGATAATTATGCCGGTAAAACTTCTTTAATGGTAGGCGAAATATATAGAAGTGGCAAGGAATGGAAATTTGGTGCTATTGGAGAAGGAACTATGGATTCTTCTTTAAGTCAAATTGTTAAAAGATATAAATAAAAAATACTATTGATAATATAGAAAGGGTGGAGATTATGTCTATTAATTTAAGTAAAGGGCAAAGGATAGATTTAACTAAGCAAGAACCAGGTCTTGAAAGGGTAATAATAGGACTTGGATGGGATACGAATAAATATTCTGGTGGATATGATTTTGACTTAGATGCATCAGCTTTCTTAGCTGGGGAAAATGGAAAGGTATTAAATGATAAGGATTTTATATTTTATAATAACCTTGAAGGTGGGAATGGTTCTGTAATTCATACAGGAGATAATAGAACTGGTGAAGGTGACGGAGATGATGAGGAAATAAAGGTTAACTTTAAAAAGGTTCCAGATCATGTTCATACAATCGGTATTACAGTAACTATCCATGACGCCCAAGTGAGAAGACAAAATTTTGGTCAGGTTTCTAATGCCTATGTGAGGGTAGTAAATGAAGACACGGGAAATGAAATATTGAGATATAATCTAGGAGAAGAATTCTCTGTAGAGACAGCTTTAGTAGTATGTGAACTTTATAGATATAATGGAGAATGGAAGTTTAAAGCTGTAGGAAGTGGATTTGAAGGTGGCCTATATGCATTATGTAAAAATTATGGCCTACAAGTAGATTAATAAATAGGGCTTAAAAAAAGGCTGTTATAATACAGCCTTTTTTAGGTTATTTATATAATATTTTTTTTGTTGAATAAAATTAGGTTTAAGTTTATATACATATATATAGTAAAGATAAAGAAGAAAAAAGAGAAACGCTAGGGGGGTGCTTATGAGGTATTTTGATTACTTAAGAGAAGATGAAGAAAAGAAGATATTTTATTTACCACCTAAAGATTTTAGTAGGGAGGATCATAAGGATACCTTATCATACTCATTAGGTGCAACCTTATATGTACCAGCAGTAAATGGAAAAATTTCTAATTATATTATACATAGAAAAATTGAGGGCCTAGTATCCATGGTAATATGTTTGGAAGATGCCATTGGAGATAATATGGTTAAGAGGGCCCAGGAAAATCTTCTTATGCATTTAAAAAATATAAACGATAAGTTAAAAGAAGGAACAATAGATTATGAAAGGATTCCTCTTCTATTTATAAGGGTAAGAAATCCTAAACATTTAAAGTATATAATAGAATTGTTAGATGAAAACATAAATTTAATAACAGGTTTTGTTTTTCCTAAGTTCTCCTCACGTAATGGGTATGAATTTTTTAGTATTATAGAGAATTTTAAATATAAGGGATTATATGGAATGCCAATATTGGAAACAAAGGAAATACTTTATAAAGATAGTAGATATGATGAATTAGAACAGGTAAGAATGATACTTGGTGATTACAAAAAAAGGGTTTTAAACATAAGGGTAGGCGCTACAGATTTTTGTAGTAGCTTTGGAATTAGAAGGCCTTATGATAAGACCATATACGATGTTAGTATGATAAATGATTGTTTATTTGATATATTAAATTACTTTATTAGGGAAGAAGAAAACTATGTAATTTCAGGACCTGTTTGGGAATACTTTTCTTCTATGGAAGATAGAAAGGATTCTAAGTTTATAAGGGGTCTAATTAATGAAGCTTACATGGATAAGATAAATGGTTTTATGGGAAAGACTGTAATTCATCCGTCTCATATTATGCCTGTGCAAAGTACTTTAATAGTTAAGAAAGAAGAATATTTGGATGCCTTAAATATTATTAAAAATAATAACGGTGTTACAGGTGTAGTAAAGAGTCAATTTGGAAATAAGATGAATGAAATTAAGCCACATTTGAATTGGGCAAATAAAATTATAAAAAAGTCAAATATATACGGGGTGTTTAATGGAGAAGAAGATTATGAAAGTTTCCTTAAAAGAAAATTATAAATATGAAATACAAGATAAATTACAAGTTAATATTAAAATAGATGAAAATCCCTATGGTTTAGATCTTAAGAAGGTTATGAATATGGCTGCTAGGAAGAATAAAAAGAGAAGTTTTCTATTTGTAAGTAAACTACTAGGTAAGCATATAGCCCTTAATCCTAAATTAGGCATATTAACTTCAAGTATACTAGCCAATAGTTATATGGATAAAATATACAAAAAGCATAATAATATAATAGAAAAAATCTGTACTTCTATAAATTATCATGAGAATATAGATGAAACATATGAAGAATATGAAAAAAATCCAATAAGTTTAAATGATCCTACCATATTTATTGGTTTCGCCGAAACGGCCACAGCACTAGGTCATGGAGTATTTAGTTCCTTTAAGGGAGAACATACTTATATCCACACTACAAGGGAACTCATTCATAAAAAGGAATCCCTAATAAGCTTTGAAGAGGAACATTCCCATGCCACTAGCCATAGGTTTTATTCCATAGATAAAAATTTACTTAATAATGAAAAGAAAATAGTATTGATAGATGATGAAATAACTACGGGAAAAACTGCCTTAAATATAATAAAAGATATAAATAGTAAATATGCAAGAAAAGAGTATACAATTCTGACTATTCTAGATTGGAGAAACCATGAGGATAGGTTGTTATATGAAGAATTTGAAAAGAAATTAAATATAAAAATAAATGTAGTATCCTTAATAAGTGGTTCAATGAATGTGGAACAAAATGGTGAAATAAATGATACTGCCCATGAATATGAAAATAACAAAGATAGTGAAATTGAAATTATAAATTTATTTGAGGAGAGTCATTTTACACCTGTTTATTATCCTTCTCTTAATGGAAAACTAATAAATCATACTCCTTATATTCGTCAATGTGGAAGATTTGGAATAAGTACAAAGGATGAGTTTTCCGTGTCAGATACATTTAAGGAAATAGGTAAACTTCTAGAAAAAAAGAGGATTGGTAAAAATACATTATGCCTAGGAACGGAAGAGTTCATGTATATACCTATGAAGATTAGCGCATACATGGGAGAGGGCATAAAATATCATTCTACCACTAGAAGTCCCATATATGTAAATGGTGAAAAATCCTATGCCATAAAAAGCAAGTACCCACATAAAAGTCTTAATAATAATTCTGTGGAAAACTATATATACAATTTACACAAGGATGCATATGATGACATGTTCTTATTCCTAGAGAGGAACATATCAGAAGAAAGACTAGAGGAGTTAAAGTCCTTTTTAAAAACACTGCCCGTATCTAAAATAAATATAATCATATGTATGGGAAAAAGAAGTGTTAAAACTAACAAACTAGGCAGTTATAAAGATGATGATGTAACTTTTTTATTGAAAAATATAAATGATTTAGTAAAGGAACAGGAGACTAGTGAAAGGGAAAAACTCATTCAAAGTGGAGTACACTATTCAGAAATGTTACCTGTAGAATATGAACCGTCAAAGGAATATATAGATTTATTTTATAAAAGTCTAGATTCATATAGTAAAAAAGTAGCCTCTGCAGTAGGCATAGTTAGTGAAAAAATATTAAATAAATTGGGTAAAAACTTAGTATTAGTATCCCTAGCTAGGGCTGGAACTCCCATAGGCGTACTGGTAAGAACATATATGAAAGATGTTCATAATATAGACATTCCCCACTATAGTGTATCTATAATAAGGGGGAAGGGCATTGATGAAAATGCCATTAGATATATAGTAGAAAGCCATGAAGGGGCCCATATTCAGTTTATAGATGGTTGGACAGGAAAAGGGGCCATAACAAGGGTTCTTAAAAAGGCTAAAATAGACTTTGAGAAAAAGTATGGTTATATATTAGATGATGACCTGGCCGTATTAGCAGACCCAGCCTATTGTGTATCCCTTTGTGGAACTAGGGAAGATTTTTTAATACCAAGTGCTTGTCTAAATTCTACCGTATCTGGCCTGGTAAGTAGAACGGTTCATAGAACGGACTTAATAGGACCTAATGATTTTCATGGGGCAAAATACTATGAAGAATTAAAGGGTACAGATCTTTCTAATTTTTATATAAGTAGTGTAGAAGGGGAATTCCCTAAGGTTTCCAATGAAATAATGGAAGGTTTGAAAGCAGAAATAAGTAGCCCTAATTGGAGTGGACTTAAAGCTGTTGAGGCAATGGCTCGCGAATTTAACGTGGATGATATTAATTTAATAAAGCCTGGAATAGGTGAGACCACTAGGGTATTATTAAGACGAGTTCCTTGGAAAATTCTTATAAGGGAGGAGTCTCCTAATTTAGAACATATTTTAATTTTGGCAAAAGAAAAAAATGTGCCTGTAGAAATATATGAAAATATGTCATACTTATGTTGTGGGATTATTAAGAATTTAAAGGGGAAAGAGTCATGATTTTTGCCAGCGATTTAGATAGAACACTAATATATTCTAAAAGATTTATAGAAAATATATGTAGGGAAGAAATAGTTCTAGTGGAGAAAATTGATGAAAAAGAGATTTCTTATATGACTAAGAAAGCTCTTGACCATTTAGTTAAATTAAAGGACCAATTATTATTTGTACCTGTAACTACTAGAACTATTAAGCAATATAAAAGAATATTCATGTTAAATGAAGTTATTTCTCCTAAGTATGCAGTAGTAAGTAATGGGGGAAATATATTGATAGATGGACAAGTGGATGAGCAGTGGAGCAATATTATTGAAGGTAAGCTAAATAAATGTGCACCAATAGATGAAGTTAGAAAAGAGTTTGAAAAGGTAAAGGGTGATTGGGTCCTTAGGGGCTATGATGCTGATAATTTATTCCTATATTATATAGTGGATGAAGAGAATGTTAATGAAGAAACACTAAGTATGTTTAGAAAGTGGTTAGATCGAGTGAATTGGAATATGTCTCTTCAAGGAAGAAAATTATATTTTGTTCCTAACTGTATAAACAAATGGAGTCCTATTGAATATATAAAGAATAAGGAGAGGAAAAACACCGTATTTGCATCTGGTGATTCCTTACTGGATATGCCTATGCTTAACATGGCAAATTACTCAATAGCTCCAACCCATGGAGAAATATTCAAAAGTTATGATAAAATAGAGATAATAGAATTCACGGACAGGTCAGGTATTTTATGTGCAGAAGAAATAATAAGGAAAGTGGAATTAAAGATAGGTGAATTCTAATTAGCTATACAGGCAAATTATGTCCAAACTAAACTTATGTGAACTTACTTCGGTCATATAAATGAAAACGTTTATAAGGTAAGTCACTATCAGACTACAGGCTGTGAATATTATACTGATCATAGAAGGTTCACAATTGTTTGCAGCATAGGATGTTCTGATGTTCCACCTTATAAAAATTTTTCATTCATATTCCCTTGCAAGTATGCAGAATTTATTGGGTTTGGACGTGGTATATATATATGATGATGAAATGATACAATGAAGGAAGTGATTTGTATTTTTAACATATTCAAAAGAGCTACAGAACCTGAAACGGAAAATGTTCCTGTGAAGAGGGAATCTCAATTAGACAGGGAACTTAAAACCTTAAGGAAGATTGAAAAACATATACCAAAGGTGAAAGAAAATAAAGTTTTTTCAAATTTGGTTTTGTTTGTTTCATACTATATGAATATTATAGATTTCCATAAAGGAAATGGAGAATCTATAGTATCTGTAGATGAGTTATTACTATTGAAGTATATTGATATGATAAATAAAGTTTTAGAAAGTTATGATGAGAACAATTGGTCGGAAGATGAAATAAATGAATTTGTGGAAACTTTAAACACTATAAATGATAAACTATATAAAGTAATAAAAAGAACTAAGGAAGAAAATTCTTCTAACTTAAAGATAGATTTAAAAACTATTAATGATCTAGTAAAATCAGATTTTAATTAAGGGAGGACTTAGTATGGGATTTCAAGATTTATTAAATACTATCGATACGGATGCAGGTGCTAATAATAAGGAAATTGAGAAAAAAACTATAGTGGAAGAAAAAGGTGGACAAGGATTAGTCCCAGGTGGTGGAAGTAGCCTAGTGCCTGGAGGTGGAAGCAGTTTAGTTCCAGGTGGTGGAAGTAGTTTAGTGCCCAAAAAAGCAGAGGTTGCTCCTATACCAGTGGAAGAAGTTCAAATTACTGTAGATTTAACTAAGTTTAATCCACAACAATTAAACACGGTTAAAAATGAAATGGATATTACTACTTCTAATGGAATAAGTCACTATGGTGCTGAAATTCAAGGAAGTATTGCAAAGTTTGCAGATGGTATTTTAGAAGGCGTGAAAAATAAGGATGCAGGAGTAGTGGGAGAAGGTCTTGGTAGTTTACTTACTACTATTCAAGGTGTAGATTTAGATTCATTAAGTGAGAAAAAATCCGTAATGGGGAAAATTCCTTTCTTTGGTAAGCTAGCTAAAAATGTTAATAATGTTAGAAATAAACTTCAAAGCGTTACTGATACGGTAGATAAAATAGTAGTATCCCTAGATAAGGCTAGGCAAGAATTAATAAGAGATGTAAATGTATTAGATGCATTATACAATAAAAATATGGAATATTTAGGACAGTTAGAGCTATATATTGGAGCAGGAGAAGTTAAATATAAGGAACTTAAGGAAACTGTATTAGTAGATTTAAAAAGGCAAGCAGAAGCTAGTGGAAATATGCTAGATATTCAAAAGTACAATGATTTTTCAAGAATGCTTGGAGAGATTGAGAAGAGAATCCATGATTTAAAATTAAGTAGAGAGCTTGCAATTCAAACATTACCCCAAATAAGATTAATTCAAGGTAATGATAAAATATTAGCTAATAAAATCCAATCCAGTATTTTAAATACTATTCCAATTTGGAAAAATCAAATAGCCTTAACAGTATCTTTAAATAGGCAAAAGACTGCCCTAGAGCTTCAAAGAAAAGTTACAGACACAACAGAGAATATGTTAAAACAAAATGCAGAGTTGTTAAAGGTGAATTCCATAGAAATTGCTAAGGAAAGTGAAAGAGGCGTTATTAGTATTGAAACATTAAGGGAGACTCATAATAAATTATTAGAGACTATAGATGAAAGTATGAAAATATATGAAGAGGGAAGAGCTAATCGTCAAAACGTAGAGAAAGAATTGATTGAACTTGAAAATGAGCAAAAGAGAAAATTATTATCATTTAAAAATGCGTAGGTGATTAGATGGATAAAAAACAATGCATAGATGTGGTGACACAAAACTTCATCATAGAAAGTACAGTGAACACTCTTAAATATGTGGATTTTGAGATGAAAAGTCATATGCTTTTTTATAGAGATATGTTTAGAAATGCGGGTAAAATTAAGATTGCCACAGTTAAATCTAAAGCCATTGGTAATGACATTGTCTTTCATATATACTTCATATCTGATGAATTTAATGGTCTTTGCAATGGATACTTTAAGATGGAACCTGAATCTTCAAATGGTAAAAAATTATTTGAGGGAGTAAGCAGAATAACTACAGATTTGGCAGAATATTTCTATTATCTATACAGAAATAGTGAATTTTTAAAGGTCTATTTAGTTTCTTTAAATGTGAACAGTATGGAAGAAATTAGTAAGGATAATGAAATTGAAGAAGCTTTAAAAGAAAATAGAATAAGCATATCTAATATGGAAATGGATGAGTTTAAATCTATTTTATTAGATAGGAAGTTTGTAAAAAAGTATATTAGTAATTTTTTAAGGATAAATGAAAAACCTACTGAAGAAGTAAAAATGTTTTTAATCAACATGCTAAATGAAAGTTACGATAAAAATGTGTGTTTAGTTAACAATATGTGTAAACTAAACACTCTAATAAAAGTTTCTTTTGACAAAGTAGCTTTAAATAAAAATAATATTACTCCTTATGATCTATTAGAGTATAGTAGGGAGAATGGTAAGATTGTATATGTTAACTTAGATTTTTCTTTTAAAAGGTGGAGATAACCTTGCAAAACAATTTAATAAGGGGACAAAAAATTGTCATAGGTAAAATAGATAGGGATAATCCTTTAAAGATAGAAATTGTACATGATATTTTAGGTGGAAATATGGATTTAGATTTTTATGTATTTCCTGTAAAAGATAATATTTTAGAGGAAAAAAATATGGTTTATTTTAATAAGCCTTCTAGTGAAGATAAAAATATTATTTTAAGGGAAGACTATAATAAGAATAAATCTGTGAAATCCTTATTTGTGAATTTAAAGGATTTAGACAAAGACTATGACAAAATCATATTAGCCCTATCTTATTATAAAGAAGTTTTAGATATTAATGAGTTAGATTTAAAAGTAGAAGCAATTGAGAGGATTTTAAAATCTAATGTATTTTCCATAGAGGAAAAATTAAATTTAGAAAATGAGACCTTTGTAATTGGAGAGATATATAAGTATAAGGACCAGTGGAAATTTAATACGGTAACTTATGAGACAAAGGAATTTGTAGTAGAAGCTGTAAGAAATTTAAATAATATAAAGATAATGTAGATGGGGTGTGGCTAAAAGGGTCACATCCCATTTTTGTATATATGAATTATGGATTTATAAGATAAATCTAAAGCATTATGTGTAAAAAATAGAAAAATATAGTATTTGCTAAAATTGGTGGTAACTTATGTTTTTTTTTCCTTTATTATTAAAAAAATATATTATATAATGAATAGTACACGCATTAACTTTTTTAATAAAAGGGGAGGTATATTTGTGAAACTAAGAAGAATCACAGCTATGACATTGTTAGTACTTATGTTAACTTTAGCCATGTTCCCAGTAGGTACATATGCTGAAGAAACTAAGCAAAGCACAAAAACTACTGTTTCTGAGGAAAACGTTAGTACTGCTCTAGATGGAAAAACAGTAGTAGACATTATTACTATTAATGACTTCCACGGAAACGTGAAGGAAGATGCTAGAGAAAAGGGTAAAAACATGGGTATGTCTAAAGTAATTAACGCTGTTAAGACTTACAAAGAAAAGAACCCAAATACTATTTTCGTAGCAGCTGGAGATAACTATCAAGGTAGTGCCATGTCAAACTTAACTTATGGTTCAGTAGTATCAGAAATGTTTAGTGCACTTGATACTAAAGTATCAGCAGTTGGTAACCATGAGTTTGATTGGGGTGTTGATAAGATTGAGAACTGGTCTAAGGATGGCGGATTTAAGTTCTTAGCATCAAACATTTATGACACAAAAACTAATGAGCCTGTAGCATGGGCTAAGCCATATGAAATTATTGAAAAAGATGGTATTAAAATTGGATTTATTGGACTTACTACAGTAAGAACTGCTTATACTACTAAAGCAGAAAATATTAAAGGTATTGAATTTAGACCTGTTAAAGAGAGTGCTGAGCACTGGGCTAATTACTTAAAATCTGAAGGTAAAGCAGATGTAGTATTAGCTTTAACTCACGTTGGTTCTTTCCAAGATAGAGAAACTGGTGCTATCACTGGTGAAGTAGTGGAGAAGGGATTAACTAGTATTGATAACTTAGATGGAATCATTTCTGCACATACTCATCAATCTGTTGCAGGACATGTAAATGGAAAAGCTATTGTACAAGGATACAAATACGGAAGGGCACTTGGAAAAATGTCTTTAGTATTTGGAGAAAATAAGGAATTAGAAAAGATTGATGTTGCAGTAGATACTTTATACAAGAGAAAATCTGAATTAATTGCAGATACTACTGGAGATTCAATTTACAATAAGTATGATCAAAAGCTTGAGCCAATCACTTCTAAGGTTGTTGGATACACAGCTACTGAATTACCACATGAAAGATATTCTAAGGAGCCTTCAGCTTTAGGAACTTTAATCTGTGAGTACTTAGGTAAGGCTGCAGGTACTGATATTGCTATCACTAATGGTGGTGGAATCAGAACTTCATTAAATGCTGGAGACGTTACTTTAGGAGAATTATATGAAGTATTACCTTTTGATAACTTCTTAGTGAAGATGGACTTAAAAGGATCTCATATAAAGGCATTACTTGAACATGGTATTGGAAATGAAGATATTGGTATGGTTCAATACTCAGGTATTGATGTAACATATGATGCTACTAAAGAAGTTGGACAAAAGATCTCTTCTATGAAAGTTAATGGAGTAGAAGTAGAAATGGATAAGGTATATAGTGTAGCTACTAATGACTTTATCTACAACATTGATAACCCAGCTAAGGGTGGAGATGGTTTTGACTTTGCTGGAGCTATGAATGTGGAAATTTCTAAGGATGATATGAGAGAAGCAGTAGTTAAAGGTTTTGCAGCAACATTAGATAAGAAGGTTGAGCAAAAGCCTATGGTAGAAGTTAAGCCTGCAGCTAAATCTAAAGCTGTATACGTAGTTAAGGTTAATGATGTATTATGGAAAATTGGTAAAGCTCATGGTGTGGATTACAAGGAAATTATTAAGTTAAACAACTTAAAAAATCCTAATGTAATTGTACCAGGACAAAAATTATTAATTCCTGCTATGTAATTAATAATAAAGAGGGTGAGACAATTTGTCTTATCCTCTTTTTAAAAGTGAAGAATAGAGAGTTGTATTGTGTGTAAGCTAGAGGTGGGTGAACCTACTGCATTTCGATAAATAAAAAATATTTTCAGAGGTAAGTCACTATCAGGCTAGACAGGGTGAATGTGATAGTCAGGGTAGAGGGCTCACAATTGTTTACAGCAGAGGATGTTCTGATGTTCCACCTGCTGAAAAATTTTTCATTCATCTCAACTTGTAGGTAGCAGTAGTTTGTAGTATTTGAAAGAAGTATACTTATACAGCTTTTTATTTTTTACTTTTGAAGAAAGGATAATTGTTTATGAAGAAAATGATGAATGATAACAAATATAAAATAGGTGTATATGGAGTAGCTGTACTTATAATGGTCATAGTGGGATTTATGAATTTGGGCAGTGAGTATTATGATAGGGCCTTAGCGAAAAGGGGAGAGACTGTGGATGCTAGGGTAATAAAGATGTATTTGGATGATAGGGATGATAAGGAATCTACTAGGAGTTATAGGACTCAGGAGTTTGAGGTGGAAATAACTAGTGCAGGACATAAGGGCGAGACTTATGTTATGAGAAATACTATAGAAGTGATGGATGTATATAATATAGAGGTTGAAGTGGGAGAGAATATAGTTCTTACTTTGATGGAGGATGAGAATAAGAAGGTGGAGAATCTTCATATTTATGATAAGTCTAGGGAAATATACATATATTTATTTGTCTGTTTCTTCTTTGTAATTCTATTGGTTATAGGAGGAAAAAGTGGAGTTAAATCCATATTTACCTTAATATTTACAGGTTTTATGATAGTGAAACTTTTAATTCCACTAATATTAAAGGGGTATAATCCTATACTTATTACTGTACTTGTTTGTAGCGTTATAATAGCCATAACTCTTTTAATAATAGGAGATATGAGTAAAAAGACCTTATCAGCTATTATAGGAACCCTAGGTGGAGTTATAGTGGCTGGAGTACTTGCTATGATTGTAGGTAATCTATGTAAGATAACAGGTCTTGCAGATGAGGACATTCAGTCTTTAGTTTATATGACTAAAAATTATAATATGAATTTTAAGGGCATATTATTTTCTGCCATAATCATAGGGGCATTAGGTGCTGTAATGGATGTGAGTATATCCATAGCATCATCCATGTTTGAGATAAAGAGTATTAAACCAGATATTAAGAAGGGGAGTTTATTTAAATCTGGTATGAATATAGGTAAAGATATTATGGGATCTATGGCTAATACTTTAATATTAGCTTATACAGGTGGAGCCATGCAGCTTATGCTATTTTTCTTAGCATCAGGTGCAACTACTAAGGAAATAGTCAATCTGGAAATGGCCGCTGTAGAAATTATAAGGGCTCTATCGGGAAGTGTGGGGCTAGCTGCAACCATTCCTATTACAGCTATAAGTGTGATTCTAATAGACGATTTTTTGAAAGATAAAAAGAATAATAAAAAGAAGTAATACTAAAACTCCTAGATTAAATCTAGGGGTTTTAGTATTAAATTATATATTTTTTCTGTTAAACCTTTGTAAATCTTTCGTAACTACTTTTATGACTAAAAGGAGTACACTAGAGTTAAGATAAAGCTAGGAGGCGAAAGAAAAAATGTTGCGAGATAAAGTGCTAAAAATTATGGCAGTTGCCATGCTAGGGGGAGTCCTTTTATTTACTACAGCTTGTGGAAGTACTAAAATAACGGCCAGTATTTCGGCAGTTTCAACAGAGAAAGGTAAAGTAATAAATGAAAATATAAATATAGATAAACCCTATATAAAAGTTAATGGGAATTCTATTAAATTAGAGGGACTATCTGATGAAAATGTACAATCAAAGATTAATAACCATATAAAATATGAGTTAGAGGACTATATTAATTTAAAAGTACAGGATGAAAAATATATTTATGATGAATTTAATAAGGATGATAAGGACTATGAACCTAAAGAAGTTAAAGTAACCACTAAGAGCACATACAATAAAGACAATATATTATCTGTTGTGACTCATATTAATACGAGAGAAAGTGCAAATTATTCTTATGAAATTAAGAATACTTACAACATAGATTTAAAAACTGGACAAAATATTGAATTAGATAAGTTGTTTAAAAACAAGAATTATGTAGATGTTATACAAAAATATGTTGAAGATGAAATAGCTAAAAATCCAGAAGATTACAATACTAGTAGTGTGAATAATTCATTAAGACGAGATTATTACTTAGAAAAGGACAACCTTGTAATAGTATTTAAACCAGGAATGATAGCATCTTATAGTAAGGGGAATAGGGAATTTAAAATTCCTATTAAAAGTTTTGGAGATGATTTTAGTACTGATATTAAAATAGAAAGTTCAGCTGTAATTGTAGATAGAAAGCAAATAGCAATAGACGATAGGAGTTTAAAAAGTATTGTAAATATTCCTGTTATAAAGGATATAAAACTAAACATAGAGGGTGTAGATTATAAAGAAATACAAGATAATCTAAATAATTTATTTGAAAAGGAAGCAATGGAGTTTAGGGAAGAAATGTACGAAGATGCTAAAGTTGCCATGGAAGAGTCTGAAAAAATAGGGTATAAGTTAAGACCATATGTGGCAAATGTGACCTTTGATGAAAAATATAATAAGGGAAATTTACTTAGTATATATACTGTTTACTATACTTATACAGGTGGTGCCCATGGAAATCACCAAGATGTGGCTTATAATGTGGATTTAACTAACGGGAAAATATTAAAATTAAATGATATATTTAAAAATGAAGTAGATTATAAAAAAGTAATCAATGATGAAATCAATAAGCAAATAAGAGAAATACAGGAACAAGCAAAGGCTGAGGGTATAAGTAGGGGTGAAAAAGTAGAAGATATTTATTTACCACATAGGGGCTTTAAATCCATAAGAGATGATCATGGATTCTACTTTAAGGATGATTCTATAGTTATATACTTTGATTTGTATGAAATTGGTCCTTATGCGGCAGGAATAATAGAATTTCCTATAAAAATTTCAAATATAGGGGATAGTCTAAAAGATGAATATGTTATAAAATAGACCTAGATTTATTCTAGGTCTTATTTTTTGATGAAATCATTTGAATAATACCAATGGACATAACTCATCCTATTAAAAAAGTAATGAGAGAAAATATAATAGTAAAAGGAGTAGAAGATGAGAAGACGAAAGAAAAAGGGAGCAGATTTAAAGCTACTTAGTTATGAAGAGTATGTAGTAGTAAATGCAGAGGACTATAAGGGAAGATGGAGAGATTATTTTGGAAATGATAATCCAATATATATAGAAATCGGTACGGGCAGAGGACAGTTTATAACTACTTGGGCTAAAAATAATCCTCATATAAACTTTATTGCTATGGAAATGAAGGAAGAAGTTCTTTTAAAGGCCGTTGAAAAATCCCATGAAGCTAATTCTAAAAACATTGCCTTTCTATGGAAGGATGCTAATAAATTAGAAGAGTATTTTAATGAAAATGAGTTAAGCAGAATTTTTATAAATTTCTGTGACCCATGGCCTAAAAAGAGATGGGCAAAAAGAAGATTAACTCATCATAGCTTTTTAAATATGTACAAGACCCTATTAAAAGAAAGTGGAGAAGTACATTTTAAAACAGATAATGAAAAACTATTTGAATTTTCATTGAATGAATTTGCAGGAGCAGATTGGAAACTGAAGAATATTTCTTTAGATTTACATAATAGCGAATTTGAAGAAAATATTACTACAGAGTATGAGGACAAGTTTGTGGCTCAAGGTCTTAAAATATACAGATTAGAAGGTATGGCTAAATAAGAAAAGGTTATCTATTTTGATAACCTTCTCTTATTTTTTTGTAAGCTAATGGTATGTGAACTTACTTCAGTCATATAAATAAAAAATATTTTATAAGGTAAGTCACTATCAGACTAAATAGTGTGAATCTTATAAGTAGGGTAGAAGGTTCACAATTGTTTACAGCAGAGGATGTTCTGATGTTCCACCTTCTAAAAAATTTTCATTTATATTCCTTTGTAAGTAGCTAAAGTTTATTGAGTTTGAAAAAATAAACCCCAAACCCTAAACTCTAAACCTTGTGAGAACTTTAGTATGTTATTTAATAAAACTAAATTTATAAATGAGATTCGGATTTCATAAGTATATATATATTTCCCAGGCAAAGATAGGGATTGTGATATAATGGAAAAAAGAAAGGGTGGAGTGGTCATGATAGAAGAGAGAAGACGAGTGGTAATATCTAATAAAAAAGGTATTCATGCAAGGACTGCTGCAATGATAACTTCATTTGTAAATAATATTAGGACAAAGTATAATGTGAAATTATATATTCAAAAGGAGAATGATGAAAGTAGACTCCCTCTTGCTAATATGTTAACTTTAGCTGCTTTAAGAATTAAAAAAGGTGATGTATTATATGTAATTGCAGAGGGAAAAAATGGAAAAGAGGCTATTGAAGAGATTAGCAACTATATATCTGGCGAGATAGATCAAAGGGTAAATAATATAGATGAAATAGATAAATTATTAGAAGAGCATACCATAAATATTACTAGTGAGTTAAAATCCATAAGGGAGATTAAAAATAAATTTGGAAGTATATTAAATCACATGGGTGATGGGATTTGCCTTATGGATAATAGAGGTATAATAACATATTTAAATCCAGCCTATGAAAATATATTTAATATTAAAAAAAACGATCTAATAGGACGTGATGTAAAAAAAGTCTGTCCAAGTAGACCAAGCATAGGTTTATTAGATACTAAAGAAAAGATAATAGATATTTTAATAAGGGGAAAGGATGGGAAAAGAATACTATCTAGTTCAGTCCCCATATTCGCCCAAAATAAATTTAAGGGTGTAATAACTACTTATAAGGATGTGACAGAATTAGAGGAAGTAATTCAAAGACTCCATAAGGCAGAAGAAAAGATTAAATATTATGAAGAAGAACTTAATAAAAATAATTATGTGGACGAAGCCTTTAATATAATCATAGGTAATAGTTCTCTTTTAAAGGACGTGAAAAGATTAGCCTCTAAGGCCGCTAGAACCTCTGTTAATGTAATGATTAGGGGAGAAAGTGGTACTGGAAAGGAATTGGTGGCTAAGGCTATACATGGAGCTAGTAAAAGAAAGGAAGAAGCCTTTATTAAAGTGAATTGTGCTGCCATACCGGAGAATTTATTAGAAAGTGAATTATTTGGATACGAAAAGGGAGCATTTACAGGAGCTGCTAAAAGAAAGATAGGTAAGTTTGAGCTGGCAAATGGTGGGACTTTGTTTTTAGATGAAATAGGAGAAATAAATTATAATCTCCAAGCTAAACTTTTAAGGGCTATACAAGAAAAGGAAATAGAGCGTCTTGGTGGTAATGAAGTGATCAAGATAGATATTAAAATAATCTGTGCCACAAATAGAAATTTAGAAGATATGGTAAATAATCATGAGTTTAGGGAAGATTTGTATTATAGATTAAATGTAATTCCCATTGTATTACCACCCCTTAGAAATAGAAAAGAGGATATTGGATTATTAGCAGAACATTTTGTAGAAAAAATTTGTAAGGAAGAGGGAATGGATGGAAAACAAATATCTAGGCATGTCTTAAGTCATCTAAAGGAATATTGCTGGCCAGGAAATATTAGGGAATTGGAAAATATTATTACAAGAGCTATAACCTTAAGTGATAGTGAACAGATAGATGTGGATACTTTTCCTAGTTACATGAAGAATGAGAAAAGAAAAAATGATGGGTTGATAAATTTTATCAATGGAGATTTGGCTAGAATGGAAGAATATGACAGAGAAATAGTAAGGTTAGCTTTGAAAAAGCACAAAAGTTTCAATAAAGCAGCCAAGGCCTTAGGTCTTACCCATAGAACCATATCATTAAAGGCTAAAAAATATAATTTAATTTAGAATGTTTGATAAATTTTATCTTGGGTTGATAAAATTTATCAACTTTTTTTATTTATATACATGTATAAGAGAGAGCATATTAAGGGGTAAAGTAAAATATAATGCCTAGAAGGATTGAAATAACTTACATATAGAAGTGGATAAAGAAAAAAGATGAAATTGGCATGTGGTTTGCATTACATATTAACGACAATGAATTTCCCTTTAGGGAAAACGTTATCTATAAATAGAATGTGAAAAAGATAAAAAAATGAAGGAATATGGAAAAAAATAGGAGGAAAAGAAATGGTAAAGAGAGAAGTAATAGTTAAGGAAAAGAATGGATTACATGCAAGACCAGCAGGAATTGTAGTTAAGGAATGTAGTCAATTTAAAAGTACTATAGAAATTGAATATAAGGGAAAGAAGATAAATGCTAAAAGCATAATGGGTGTTATGGCTCTAGGCGTTAAAGAGAATGAAGCTATAACTATTATGGCAAATGGTGAAGATGAAGAATTGGCAGTAAAGGCATTAGTTAGTTTAGTTGAATCTAATTTTGGACTTTAAAGATTAACCTTATTATAATAGAAACCTTTAAGATTAAGTAACTATATTTAAAAGAGAGGGGATTAATTATGAAAAAAATAATTAACCAAGTGGAAAATATCGTTGACGAAATGCTAAAAGGAATAGTTAAGGCTCACCCAGATCACTTAAAGAGAGTTGAAGGATTTAATGTTTTAGTTAGAAAGGATGCTCCAGTAGCTGGAAAGGTAGCTTTAATCAGTGGCGGTGGAAGTGGTCATGAACCATCCCATGGTGGATTTGTAGGAAGGGGTATGTTAGATGGTGCAGTAGCAGGAGAAGTATTCACATCACCTACTCCAGATCAAGTGTTTGAAGGTATTAAGGTCATTGACTCAGGTAAGGGAGTATTATTAATAATAAAGAATTATTCAGGAGACGTAATGAACTTTGAAATGGCAGCAGAAATGGCTGAAATGGAAGGCATTAAAGTTGATAAAGTTATTGTAAATGATGATGTGGCTGTTGAAAATAGTACGTATACAACAGGTAGAAGAGGAGTTGCAGGAACTATATTTGTACATAAAATTGCAGGAGCTGCAGCTGAAGAAGGAATGGAATTATCAGAAGTTAAGAGAGTAGCAGAAAAGGTAATAGCTAATACGAGAACTATGGGAATGTCTTTAGGGCCATGTATAGTTCCAGCGGCAGGAAAGCCAAGCTTTGAGCTTGGAGAAGAGGAAATAGAGATGGGTCTTGGTATCCATGGAGAGCCTGGAACTCATAGAGAAAGTATTTCTAGTGCTGATGAAATTACTACTCATATGGTAGAAAAAATATTAAGTGATATACCATTTGATGAAGGTCAAGAAGTGGCCGTATTAGTTAATGGACTAGGGGCTACTCCACTTATGGAATTATATATAGCAAATAGAAAAGTGGCTGAGTTATTAGAAGAGAGAAAGCTTAAGACTGTAAAAACTATAGTAGGAAACTTTATGACATCTCTTGAAATGCCAGGATTCTCAGTAAGTATTATTAAATTAGATAAAGAGTTAAAAGAATTATTAGAAAAAACTGCAGATACACCTGCTTATAAATAAAAGTCTATTTACTATGAATTGGCCAAGTGTTAAAGACTTGGCCAATAGACTTAGTAATAAAAAAGGAGATGTTATTTTAATGAATAAGGAAATGTTTTTAAAGGCATTAGAGCTTTTATCTGATAGAATAATAGATAGTAAAGAATTATTAAATGATTTAGATACTCAAATAGGAGACTCAGACCATGGTTCAAACATGACCAGGGGATTTACTGAGGCTAAGAAGAAGATAGATATGGTTAAGGATAAGGATTTTAGTACTATACTAAAGACCATAGCCATGACTTTAATCTCCACTGTAGGCGGAGCTTCAGGGCCACTATATGGAACAGCTTTCCTAAAAGCATCCATGTCAGTTAAGGATAGGGAAGTTTTGGTAGGAGAAGACTTTATAAAAATTCATGAAAATGTTATTAGTGGTATAAAGCAAAGAGGACATGCTGAACGTGGTCACAAGACCATGTTAGATGCCATTATTCCAGCCTATGAAGCTTTTAAAGAGAGTATAGAGGCAGGTGAAGATTTAAAGATAGCATCCCAAAAGGCTACCGATGCAGCCAAGGAAGGTATGGAATATACTAAGGGGATTAAAGCTATTAAAGGAAGAGCAAGCTTCTTAGGAGATAGAAGTATAGGCCATGTGGATCCAGGTGCAACTTCTAGCTTCATTATAATAAATGCAATTAATGATGTGATAAAGGAAGGATAGTGAATTAAAAAATGGTAGGTATAGTTGTAGTATCACACAGTAATAAACTTGCAGAGGAAGTAATTAAAATAAGTATGCAGATGTGTCAATCAAATGAGCTTAAAATAGCAGCAGCTGGAGGAACTTTTGACAATAGGTTTGGAACAGATGCGAATAGAATTATGGAGGCAATTACTGAGGTAGATACAGGTGATGGCGTAGTTATATTGGTAGATTTAGGTAGTGCCATTATGAGTGCAGAGTTGGCCATAGAATTTCTAGGTGATGTGGTGGCTAAAAATGTACATATAGCTGACGCACCTATTGTGGAAGGGTCTATTGCTGCCGTAAGTCAAGCATCTATAGGAGCAACCCTACAGGAAGTAATAACTGCTGCTGAGGATGCTAAAAATTATCCAAAGAAATAATTAGAAAGGGATATAACGAGAGTTATATCCCTTTTATTTTGTAGAAAACCATATCTATGTCTATGGTGTTTAAATGAAGATTAAATCATGTCTTTATAAGAAGTGTGCCAATGAATATTTTTAAGAATTCTTTCAACACCTTCCTTATCCTTATTCTTAAAGCAATTAAGCATTTCTTTGTGTTCTTTATTAACTTGGGCAAGTACTTTAAAAAGTTTTTCCTTATCATCACTTAAGTAGGTTTGTCTAATGAAATTAAATCTATAGGAATTTAGAAGTTCTATTAGGGTATTGTTATTACACTTATTAATATATACATCATGGAACTCATTTTGAAATTGGGAATAGTCAGAGAAATTGGTGTATTTAATTGAAATATTAATCTTTTCAAGAAGTTCTTCCATTTTTAATATTTCAGTTTCTGTTAGATTGTCTATTGACAAAGAAGCGGCTAGAGCATCTAAGTTACCAATAATTTGATATATTTCAAGTTTTTTAGTAATATCAAATTCTTTTACAATAAAACCCTTTCTAGGTATATATTCAAGTAAATTTTCTGAAGACAATTGAATTAATGCTTCCCTTGCAGGCGTTCTACTAATTTCTAGTTCCCTACATATTTCTGATTCGTTTATTTTTTCTTCGGAAAGCAATTCTCCATTTTGAATTTTCTTTGATATGTATTCATACACATGATCTTTTAAAGATTTATACTTAGGCATGGCATTTTATCTCCTATCTTTTCAATTTGTATATTATATATTATATATTTTTTAAACTAAATATTACTATTTCATAGTGAAAATCTGGATATTTGTGGAAAACTTAACGATGTTTTTTGCTTAAATATAGTAATAAAAAATATAATATACAATATATTTTACTAAGAACATAATTTGATCACATGAAATTTTGAGGGGGGTAAAAAATGAATAAAAAGCCGTACATAGTAGTTGAATGGAATGACACTGAAAGTTCTGCAAAGGGGTGGTTATGTGCGTACAATTTCGTAAACCATTACTGTGGTGGAGGAACAAGGATGCATCCTACAGTTACAAAGGAAGAGGTTGTAAGACTGGCAACAACAATGGGATATAAGTACAAAGCTTGTGAGTCTCAAACTACTGGCGGATGCAAAGGTGGAATAGCATATGATTATAAAGCACCTGATGCTAAAGATGTTTTAAGAAGATATCTTACTGCAATGGCTCCGTATATTAATGCAGGTGTATCAATTGGCGGAGATTTAGGTGTTGATTACGGTGATGTTTTAGAAATATTAGATGATCTTGACATAGGCTTACCTCAAACAAAAGAAATGAGAAATGACCCTAAAATTCAAAAATATATACAAAATCATGATGATGCTTGTGATCTTACTTATGATGGATTTAAAATGTACGATATGATAACAGGATATGGCTGTGCCCATTCCCTTGATGAAGCTTGGAAGTTTAGAAATGGTAAGAATGGAGCCCGTGTAGTATTACAAGGCTTTGGCTGTGTTGGTGCAAGTATGGCCTATTGTTTAGATGAAATGGGTTACAAAATTGTTGGTATTGCTGATGCTAATTGTCTTGTTACTTGTGAAGATGGCCTTGATGTTAAAAAGTTGGTAGAAACTAAAAAGCCTAAAGGAGAAATGGATCCTGAATATTTTAAAGATAACTATGTTGTTAGATCAAATACTGAGTGGTTGGATGTGGATTGTGACATTTTAGTACCTGCTGCCCTTGAAGATGTTATTAACAAAGATAATGCACATAAGGTTAAAGCATCTCTAATTGTTGAAGCGGCAAACATTCCTGTAACAGAAGAAGCTGATGAAATTCTTGCCAAAAAAGACGTGGATATCTGTGTTGATTTTGTAGCTAACCTTGGTGGAATAAGGATTTATGAAGCGCTAGTATTCGGTATAATTGATAAAATTCCTCAAGATATTGTTGATGACACTACATCCATAATACGAAGACAGACTAAATTAATATTTGAAGAGGCTAAAAAACAAGGTAAAACTCAACGTGAAGTTGCCCGAGAAATCTTTACTCCTGATGTATTTGATACACCAGATATATAAGTGAGTAGGTTGTTGAATAACTAGGATGACTTTGCTTAAAAGAGAATCATTAAATATAGTTATTCAACAACCTTTATGTAAATTGTGGAGGTGTAATATGGAAAAATTAATAGTACATGGGGAAAGTTGTAAAAGTTGTAAATATTGTATAAATGCTTGTCCTAAAGAGGCCCTTTCAGTAACAACCCATATAAATGATAAAGGATATGCCACTGTTGCGGTTGATCAAAAAAAGTGTGTCTGTTGTGGTATATGCTACAATGTTTGTCCAGACTATGTGTTTGAAATTCAGAAAGGCGAGGTGTAGTAAATGGGAAAACAGCTTATGAAAGGTAATGAGGCAATAGCCGAAGCGGCAGTAAGAGCAGGATGTAAATTTTTCGCTGGTTATCCCATCACACCACAAAGTGAAATACTTGAATATCTTTCTTGGAGGCTTCCTCAAGCAGATGGAGTATTTGTACAAAGTGAATCAGAAATAGCAGGTATTTCAATGGTTTATGGTGCAGCAGCTTCTGGATTTAGAACCATGACAAGTTCATCAGGACCAGGATATAGCTTACTTCAAGAAGGGATTTCTTATATTGCGTCTGCTGAACTTCCATGCCTGATTGTGAATGTAATGAGATATGGGTCTGGCCTTGGGGATATATTTGTAGGCCAGAGTGATTATTGGCAAGCAGTTAAAAATGGTGGCCATGGTGACTATCGTTCTATTGTATATGCACCAGCATCTGTTCAAGAAACTGCAGAACTTGTTATTTCAGGTTTTGATACAGCAGAAAAATATAGAAATCCAGTTACTATTTTATCAGATGCATCTATCGGTCAGATGATGGAACCTGTAGAACTACCAGCAATGAAAGAACATGATCCAGATAAATTTCAATGGTCATTAAAGGGGAAAGGGGACGGAGAATTTAGAAGAGTAACTTCAGTTATGTATTTTCAAGAAAATTATGATGATTATATAGCTTCAAAATATAAAAAGATAGAAGAAAATGAACAGCTTTGGGAAGAGTTTCAAACGGAAGATGCGGAAATTGTTTTAGTGTCATATGGAATATCTTCAAGAATCTGTGAAGAGGCTGTATCAATGGCAAGGAAAGATGGTTTAAAAGTTGGACTTATAAGGCCCATATCCTTATATCCATTCCCTGTTAAAGCCTTTGAAAAACTAAATAATGTAAAGTCTTTTATTTCAGTAGAAATGACTGCCCTTGCACAAATGGCAGAAGATGTTGCTTTAGCATGTAAAATGAAAAATCCAGTTTATTCCCTAGGCGGTGGAATGGTAATCTATGAAGCCTCTGACGTATATGCAAAAATAAATGAAGTAATTGAGGGAAATGCAAAGGAGGTATTTTAGATTATGATTAAGAAAAAACCTGCAGCCTGTTTTGTAGATAATAAGTATTGTCCTGGATGCGGACATGGTACTGTAAACCGTCTTGTTGGAGAAGTTCTTGAAGAAATGGGTGTTGACAAAGATGCTATAGGTGCTATAGCAGTAGGTTGTTCTTCCCTTATGCCTGAAACTTTTGCTATAGATTGTATTCAAGCACAACATGGTAGAGCAGCAGCTGTTGCTGTTGGCATAAAAAGATGTCGCCCTGATAAAACTGTATTCTCATATCAGGGTGATGGTGATGCATTAGCTATTGGATTTTCTGAAACCATGTATGCAGCCATAAGAAATGAGAATATTACTGTTATATTCGTGAATAATGGAAACTTTGGTATGACGGGAGGCCAAATGGCACCTACCACATTAGAAGGTCAAAAAACAACAACCTCTCCCTATGGACGCGATATAGGCACAACGGGACATCCTCTTAATGTAATTCAGATGATGGAAAATCTTAATGTTGCATACTTAGCTCGTGGGTCGGTAAGTAATAATAGAAATATTATGAAAACTAAAGAATACATAAGAAATGCCTTTGAGGCACAACAAAATAATGAGGGATATTCATTCGTAGAAATACTTTCTCCATGTCCAACTAATTGGGGGATGGATCCTCTTAAGGCTATGGAGCACATTGAAAATAATGTTATAAAAACTTACGAGTTAGGTGAATTCGTAAAGAGAGGTGAAAAAAATGCCTAATATTATATGTGCAGGTTTTGGTGGTCAAGGGGTTTTAACAGCTGGGTTAATAATTGCAAAGACAGGTATGAACAATAATAAAAATGTCACATGGATACCATCTTATGGTTCAGAAATGAGAGGTGGTACGGCCAACTGTAACGTTAAAATATCTGATAGTAAGATATCCAGTCCCTTTGTTAAGGAAATAGATATTCTTGTGGCTATGAACATGCCATCTATTGCAAAGTTTGAACCCATGTTACGACCAGGAGGCATTATTATCTCTAATAAAAGTATTGTTAAGGATTGGGATTTTAGAAGTGACATTAGAGTTGTAGAGGTTAATGCTACAACTATAGCAGATGAAATGGCAAATCCTAAAGGGTCAAATATTGTTATGCTTGGAGCTTTAGCAAAAACAGGTGAATTGTTCGATAAGGATACGATGGAAAAGGGTATTGAAGAATTTTTTGTTTCAAAGGGTAAAGATAATCCTAAGAATGGAGAATGTTTTATAAAGGGTTTTGAAAGTGTAATAATATAGATTAACCATGTCAAATCTAAATGTATGTGAACTTACTTCGGTCATATAAATAAAAACGTTTATAAGGTAAGCCACTATCAGATTATAGAGTGTTCACAATTGTTTACAGCTTAGGATGTTCTGTTGTTCCACCTTATAAAAATTTTTCATTCATATTCCCTTGTAAGTAGCTAGAGTTTATTGAGTTTGGAAGAGGTATTTCTATAGATGGAGGATGAAGATGGATATAAAAAAATTATTAAGTCCTGATAGGATTGCAGTTATTGGAGCTAGTGAGAAAGATGGTTTTGGTGGGGATACCTGCCGTAATGTAATTACTTATATGAAGGAAGGTTCATATTATTTTGTTAATCCTAAAAGGGATATGGTTTTAGGGGAAAAATGTTATCATTCTATTGATGAAATCCCTGAAAATATAGATCTTGTTGTTCTATGTACTCCAAAGAGTACCGTTGAAGGTTTGATTAAAAAAGCTTCTATTAAAGGTGCAAAGGCAGCAGTTGTATACGCAAGTGGGTATTCAGAAGTGGGAACAAAAGAAGGTAAAGAGGCTGAAGAATCACTTATTAACCTTTGTAAAGAACTTGATATTGCCCTTATGGGACCTAATTGTGCAGGTTATGTTAATTTCATAAAGGGGGTTTCATCCTTTGCTTTCATATCAGAGGAAAGGGATAGAAAGGGAGCAGTAGGAATCGTTTCACAAAGTGGCCAACTGATTCTTTCCATGATGGATAATCCCAAAATGAAATTTTCCCATGCCATTTCATCAGGTAACAGCATTGTATGTAAAATGGAAGATTATCTAGATTTCCTTGTGGATGATGAAGATACAAAGGTAATAGCCATGTTCCTTGAAGGTGTAAAAGATACAGAACATTTTATTAAAGGACTTAAAAAAGCAGCTATTAAAGGAAAACCTGTTGTTGTATTAAAAACAGGTCGATCTGAAAAGGGACAGAAAATAGCTGCATCACATACGGGAAGTCTTTCAGGTGCTGATAAGGTATATGATGCACTCTTTAAGAAATTTGGAGTTATTAGGGTTGATGATTTAGAAGAATTAATGTCAACGGCAATGGCCATGGCAGTACTTAAGAAAATGCCACAAATACCAAATTTTGCAGCTATGAGTCTATCTGGGGGAGAGACAGGAATATGTGCTGACTTAGGAGAACTACACGGTGTAAAATTTATGGACTTTTCATGTGAAACATTAGAAAAACTAAATGAACTACTGCCTTCTTATGCCACACCAAATAATCCCCTTGATATGACAGCAACACTTTCCTATGATGTTGAAAAATTTGCTATGGCCCTTGAAACAGTTATGTCAGATCCTTCAGTAGGTCTTGTGGCTGTAGGATATACTTTACTTCAGGAAATAGCTGATCCTGCTATCCATTACATGGCTAAAAGTATGGAAATAGTCTGTGCTAAACCTGAGTCAAAGCCATTAGTAATGATACCATTTGCAGAAAATACTAGAAATGATGAATATAGAGAAAAGCTAGCGAAAATAGGTGTGCCTGTTCTTCCAACTTCTAATTACGCTTTCAAAATTCTAAGGAATATTGCAGACTTTGTGTCTTATGATCCATCAAAACATGATCTAAAAGTGGAAATCCCTAATGAAATTGAAGGTAGTGGAGGAGTTTTAACTGAGTCTGAAAGCAAGGAGATAGTAGGGAAATATGGAATACCGTTTCCTAAGTGTGTAGTGGCCAAATCTGAAGAGGAAGCAGTTAAGGCAATTGAAGAAGTAGGATACCCTATTGTGGCTAAAATAGACAGTCCTGATATTCTTCATAAATCAGATATAGGGTGCGTTAAACTAAATCTTAATAGTGAGACAGAGGTAAGATCAGCATATAATCATATTATTAGGAATGCAAAAGAACATTGTCCAGATGCTAGAATTTCTGGAGTACAAATAAATAATATGGTAGATAGTGGTATTGAAATGATTATTGGCGTAAATAATGACCCTCAATTTGGACCATGTATATTATGCGGTTTAGGTGGTGTATTTGTAGAAGTATTTAAGGACACTGCCATTAGAATTGCTCCTGTTTCTTATGATGAAGCATATGAAATGGTCACATCTTTAAAAGGAATAAAGCTATTAGAAGGATACAGAGGAAATAAGCCTGCAGACATAGGTGCATATGTGGAGGCTATAGTAAATGTATCAAGACTTGCTTGCGAACATAAAGACACAATGAAAGAACTGGATATAAATCCTATTTTTCTATATGAAAAGGGTATTTGTGCAGTGGATGCTTTATTTGTAAAAAAATAAATTTTATGGGGGAATAATATGAGCGATAAAGCAAGAAAATATTTAGCTATTTTTTCATTGTCTATAGCTGGAGGATCCATATACTTAATTCCATTTCTAAAATATGTATTTTATGATTATCAAATTGAAGCCATGGGAATAACCAATCAACAATCGGGTTTACTTTTAACCATGTACGGAATAGGATGTATGTTGCTTTATGTACCTGGAGGTATAGTTGCTGATAAATTTTCACCTAAAAAGTGTCTCTTATACTCACTCATAAGTACAACCATATTAACCTTAATATATGGTTTTACTAATAACTATACAGTAGCATTAGTAATTTGGCTGTTACTGGCAATAACTACAGCCTTTGTTTTCTGGTCTGCCTTAATGAAGACTCTAAGAATGATTGGTGATGAAAATGACCAGGGAAGAATTTTCGGTATCTACTATGCAGGTAATGGTATAACAGGTGCAGTAGGTAATGGTATAGCCTTATGGGCAGCTGGTCTTGCAAGTGATGCCAAAGGAAGTTTATTTAATGTTGTATTAGTTTATGCAATTTGTACTGGAGTTGCAGCAATAATGGTTGCCTTATTTCTAAAAGATGATAAAAATGAAAATGTTGAAACTTCAAAAGAAGATAAATTTAAAATGGAAGATGTAGTACAATTACTTAAAAATCCAATTGTATGGATATTTTCCTTAGTAATATTCTGTGGATACAGTGTATATAGTAGTACTTCATACTTCACACCATATCTTACAAATGTAGTAGGCATTTCGCCTGAGCAATCTGGAGTATATTCAATCATAAGAACATACCTGTTTATGTTACTTGCTCCTGTTGGCGGATATCTTGCTGATAAAGTATTTAAATCCACAAGTAAATGGTTTATGGTTGCATTTTCAGTTCTTGCCCTATTGTTTATAGGTGTAATAAATGTTCCAGCAGATGTAAATCCAACCTTCATAAGTATACTTACTCTTCTACCAGGGGCCTTTGGTCTTGCTCTTTATGGTGTATTGTTCTCCATAATTACTGAAGCGAAAATACCTGTAAGTGTTACTGCTACGGCAGTTGGTATAGCGTCCATTATAGGTTATTCTCCAGATTTATTCATGTCTGCCATGTTTGGTTCTTGGTTGGATAAATACGGTAATGGAGGATATACGTATATTTTCACCTTCCTTATGGGAGTTGGTCTTGTAGGAGCAACTGCATCTTACTTAATAAGAAGACGTTGTAGAAATTTGGATAAGGTAGTTAGTGATTAAAATAAAAAGGGAATTAGTCTTATAAGGCTAGTTCCCTTTTTAAAATTAAATTCATCAATAATTTATACTGAAATATAAATAATTTTCACAAACTAGTTTTAATACTAAAAGTATGCTAAAATCATAATGGAAATTTTTATTAGAAAGGCATTTAATTATGAAAAAATATATGATAGATAATTATAAAAATTTGGCACGTAAATTTAAAATAGAAGGACAACTTATAAAGGCTTTAAGATTCTATGAAAAGGCGTATAAACAGCCAGGGGCAAAGGACGATGTGGAACTTTTACTAGATATGGCCATAAATTATGATGAGTTTGAAAATGAAGCTATGGCAGAGGAAAAATATTGGGAAGTTCTTGCTGTGGATAAAGAAGAGTGTAGAGCCTATTATGGATTAGGTACCATATATGACAGACAAGAAGAATATTATAAGGCCATTGAATATTACAAAAAAGCCATAGAATTAAACCCTATATATGATAGGGCATATTTTTTCTTAGCAGATTCTTATGAAAAAATAAATGAAAGAAATAAGGCAAAAGAATCCTATAAAAAGGCAATAGAAATTAATAATAAGGATTTTTGGTCTCATACTAATTTAGGTTCCATGTATGAAGAAGATAATGAAAACGAGCAGGCCTATTACCACATGAAAAGGGCATTAGAAATAATTCCTAATCACTATATGGCCCTTTTTAATATGGGGGTCATATTGAAGAAACTAGGAAGAATAAATGAGGCAATAGACTATTATGAAAAATCCATAATGGAAAATGAAGAATATGCCTATGGATATTTAAATTTAAGTATAATATACAAGGAGAATAGGGATTATAAAAATGCCATAGAAGTGATATCTAGAGGAATTGAATATAATCCTCATGTGGCAGTATTATACTACAATAGGGCTTGTTTTTATATAAATATAAACTTATATGACAGAGCTTTAAAAGACATTATAACATCTTATAAAATTGAACCAAGGTTAAAAAGATATATTAAAAAAGATGAGGAATTGAATCCAATAAAGGCTTTTAAAGCATATAAACTAGTATTTGAAAAGGAGTAGAGGGAATATGAAATGTGCATTATGTGAAAACAAAGAATGTTTTAAGGGAAAGGATTGTACAAACGATAGGGAAGAAGAGGTAGCATTATATCAAGATGAAAATTTAAAAATGATGCAAGTAACAGGAGTAATGAATAAAAACGCTGGAAGGTTAGAAGAATTAATAGAGTTTGGAAAGCTTATGAACTATAAAAAGATTGGTGTGGCCTTTTGTATAGCTTTTAAAAATGAAGCTAAGATAATTCATGAAATTTTAAGTGAACATTTTGAGGTGAGTTCCATTTGCTGTAGAAATGCAGGAGTAGACAAATCAGAACTTAACATGCCAAAGAGAAGAGCTGATAAGGGAGAAACATCTTGTAATCCTATTGGCCAGGCGCACAAATTAAATGAGAGAAATACAGAGTTAAATGTGTTAGTAGGGCTCTGTATGGGCCATGATGTATTATTTAACAAGTGGAGTGAAGCACCAACTACTACACTTATAGTTAAAGATAGAAAATATAAACACAATCCATTAGAAGGAATAGCAGGTTAGGAATGAAAAGGGTGAATTGATAATCAATTCACCTTTTTTGATTTAATAAAAAGATTAGGAGGAAATTTCACAAAAATAGATGAGACAGATAATTTATATGTGGTAAAGATTAATCAAAAGAAAGCGACCGAAGAATATAAAAATATGATATTATCACATGCTAGAGAAAAGTTTGATAAAATAACAGTAATGGCAATGGAAGAAGAATTATATTCATCATGTACAGAAGAAATGGCAGCTTTCTAAAATTTTATCCAATATGCAAATCTAGAAGGTTTCGAAGTGATTGTATTTGATACTACACCTACAGGACATACACTAAGATGGCTTGAACTTCCAATGGATTGGAGTAAATAAATTCAATTTAAAGTTGGACAGTTAGCAGAATGATAAAAGACGGATTTAGTATGCCATATATACAAATTAATGGAAAGATGAGATTATTTGGTGGAATGTCTAGTAAAGATATCTATAAGGAAATTCAAAGGCTAGTAAACTATACTGAAAAATAAATGAATTAAGTAATCTAATGTTTCATAGGATTAGTTATTAATTAATATAATGTTAAAAGGGGGATACATTATGAAATGTTATAATAATCCATATGGTATAGATCGTATGAAAGACAAAGAAAAATTTAAAAATGAAAGAATGAGAAAAATGGAAAATGCAATAGGGGATATAGTGAAGGAATTGAAAAATATTGGTGAGAGGTTAGAAAAAATCGAGAAAAAGATTTAAAGATAATAAAAAAGGAATTAAAGTGGAAGAAGAATAGAAGTTATTTAAAAATCAAATATTAAGGCAGGAGTCTTGGAGAGCCATATAAGGGAGCCTTTAATTAGGCATAACCTTATATGGCCTTTTTTAATATTATGGAATTATAGATGGGATATATTTAAGCTTAGTGTATGTTAGCCTACTACGTTTCTATGGATGAAAAATATTTTCGTAGGTAAGTCGCTATCAGACTAGAGAGTGTAAATTTTATAGGAAATATAGAAGATTCATAAATGTTTGCATCATAGGATGTTCTGATGCTCCACCTGTGAAAAATTTTTCATCCATAGAAACTTGTAGGTAGCTATAGATTCTTGTACTTATAAGGTGAAAGAAAATTTGATTTGGTGGGCTGAAATAGGTTTATGTAGATATACTTTGAAAGTAGTTTATATAGCTTGTTAATTTTGAAGTGATCTATTTGTCAAGAAAGGAGGAGTTTTATGTATGACGTGGCTATTATAGGGGCTGGTGTGATTGGGTGTTTAATTGGAAGAGAATTGTCTAAGTATGAACTGAAAACTGTGATAATCGAGAAGGAAAATGATGTGGCAAATGGAACCACTAAAGCTAACAGTGCCATAATTCATGCAGGATATGATTCTAAATATGGGACGAATAAGGGACGATTTAATGTGGAAGGCAATAGGATGTTTGATGAATTATGTTTCAAATTAGATGTACCTTTCAAGAGAATAGGCTCCCTGGTAATTGCCTTTGAAAAGGAAGATATGAAAACACTAAAGGACTTATATGAAAATGGCCAAAAGGTAGGCGTAGAGGGTATGGAAATTATAGATGGATATAAGGTTTTAGAGATGGAACCTAATTTAAATCCAAACATATTAGGAGCCCTTCATGCTAAGTCTGCTGGTATTATAGTACCCTGGGAGCTTGCCATAGGAGCAGCTGAAAATGCCATGGATAATGGGGTAGAATTACTTCTTAATAATCAGGTTGAGAGTATAGAAAATAATGGGACATATTATGAGATAAACACTAATCTAGAAACTATAAAGGCTAAATATGTTATAAATTGTGCTGGTGTTTATTCGGATAAAATTTGCTCTATGGTAGAAGATTGTGATTTTGAAATAATACCAAGACGAGGTCAATATTATTTATTAGACAAGGAATGTGAAGGATTAGTAAATAGGGTAATATTTCAATGTCCTACAAAACTTGGAAAGGGTGTTTTAGTAGCTCCTACTGTAGATGGAAACATAATAGTTGGACCAGATGCAGAGGATATTTTCAATAAGGATGACATATCTACAACAAAGGACAGACTTAAGTTTATTGAAGAGTGTGCCATGAAGTCTTGCGAAAAAATTCCATTTCATAAGACCATAACCATGTTTGCAGGCCTTAGGGCAGAACCTTCTACAGGGGATTTTATAATAGAGGAGTCAAAGAAAAATAAGGGCTTTATAAATGTGGCAGGAATAAAATCCCCAGGATTGTCTTCTGCACCGGCTATTAGTGTATATGTGTCAAAGTTGCTAAGGGATATTATAGGATCTGTGAAAGAAAAAGAAGACTTTAATCCTATGAGAAAAAGGGTAATTAGATTCATGGAATTAACGGATGAAGAGAAGAGTGAAACAATTAAAAAGGACAATAGATATGGAAGAATAATATGTAGATGCGAATCCATAACAGAAGGAGAAATTGTAGACTGCATAAATAGAAATGCAGGAGCTACAACACTAAATGGTGTAAAGAGAAGAACTAGACCAGGAGCAGGACGGTGTCAAGGTGGATTTTGTGGACCAAGGGTAATTGAAATATTGGCTAGGGAAATGGGTGTAGATAGGAAAGAAATATTAAAGGAAAATATAGGGTCTCACATTTTGACAGGTCATACAAAGGAACTATAAAAGAGGGGGTGATAAAATGATGAAGTATGATGTTGTAGTTGTAGGCGGAGGACCAGCTGGTTTGGGAGCAGCACTCAGTGCAAAGGAGAATGGAATAAGTAGTATCCTAATAATAGAAAGGGACAGGGAATTAGGAGGAATACTTGGTCAGTGTATTCATAATGGCTTTGGTATTCACATATTTAAGGAGGAGCTTACAGGACCTGAGTATGCTCATAAATATGTTAAAAAAATAGAAGATAAGAATATAGAGTATGTGCTAGATACTATGGTTTTAGATATTAGCAAAGATAAAGTACTTAAAGTTACTAATAGTAAGGATGGGATTTTCTCTATAAGGGCAAAGGCTATCATATTGGCCATGGGATGTAGGGAAAGAACCAGAGAAAATATCCAAATACCAGGATATAGACCATCGGGCATATTAACAGCTGGAGCTGCTCAAAGATATATAAATATGGAAGGTTATATGGTTGGAAACAAGGTAGCCATATTAGGATCTGGTGATATAGGTTTAATAATGGCTAGAAGAATTACCCTAGAAGGGGGAGAAGTCATAGGTGTATTTGAGATTATGCCCTATTCTAGTGGGTTGAATAGGAATATAGCCCAGTGTTTGGATGATTATAATATTCCTCTATACTTTAATCACACGGTGGTGGATATTAAGGGGAAGAATAGGGTGAACTCTGTGCTAATTGGAGAAGTTGACGAAAATAAACAATTGATTAAGGGGACAGAAAAGGAATATGAATGTGACACACTACTTTTATCTGTGGGACTTATACCTGAAAATGAATTGTCTAAAAAAATGGGTATAGAAATAGGTAAAACGGGAGGCCCCGTAGTAAATGAAAAATTAGAAACTAGTGTGGAAGGTGTCTTTGCCTGCGGTAATGTGGTTCATGTTCATGATGTGGTGGACTTTGTTACAGAGGAGAGTATTAGGGCAGGAAAGGGAGCAGCAGAATATCTAAATAAAAATAAAAGAATGAAAAAATTAAATATAAAAACTATTCCTAAGGATGGAATTTCCTATATAGTACCTGAAAAAATAGATAGCATAGATGAAGATATTATTCTATCTATGAGGGTTAAGGATAAGTATAAAAATAAAAAGATAGTTGTAAAATCTAATAATAAAGTGATTAAAGAAATAAAAAGACTTCATATGACTCCTGGTGAAATGGAGAGAGTAACTATAAAAAGGGGTTTAATAGGTGAGAATATATCAGAAATATCTGTAAAAATAGAAGGTGAAAACCATGAATAAAGAGTTAATATGTATAACATGCCCTATAGGATGTAGACTTACTGTGAAGAACATAGACGGAAAATTAATAGTAAGTGGAAATCAATGTAAACGTGGCGAAGCCTATGGCATAAAAGAAATGACCAATCCCACTAGAATAATCCCTACAACAGTTAAGATAAAGGGAGCTTTTCTAAGGAGACTTCCCGTTAAAACTAGTAAGGCCGTTCCTAAGGACAAAATATTTCATTGTATGAAAGAAATAAATAAAGTGGAAGTTCAGGCTCCTGTTAAAATTGGAGATGTGATTATAAAGAATTTACTAGGATTGGGAGTAGATGTGGTAGCTACCAAAGAAATGGATGAAATATAAAAAAGAAGTAAAATGGGTTTTCCATTTTACTTCTTTTTTATTTTTTCTTAAAGCTCATTTTAGATTCAGTTCCATTTAAAAGTCTTTTTATATTAGCTTTATGCTTATATATTACAAAAATTCCAAGTGCAGTTGCATATAAGACAAAAACATTGCTTGTAGCCATGAAATAGGACATTATAGGGAACAAAAATGCTGTGCTAATGGACGCTAAGGACATTATACGAGTAGTGAATATAAGTACAAATTGCAGTACTAGTAAAATAAGTCCTAATATAGGGGATAAAGCAAATATAGTTCCTGCTGTAGTAGCAACACCCTTACCACCTTTAAAGCCTAACCAGAATGAATAACAATGGCCTACTACTGCAAAAACTGAAGCTAATACAGCCATGTCTACATCAAAGAACCTCTTTGCTAATATAGCAGGGACAAATCCCTTCAAAAAATCTAAGAAAAAGGCTGTAAAGCCTGCCTTTGCACCTAGGGTTCTATAAACGTTAGTAGCTCCAGTGTTTCCACTTCCATAGTTTCTTATATCAATATTTCCCATTACTTTTGCTGTAATATAAGAGAACGGTATACTACCGATTAAATAACTAAGACCAATTATAAGAAAATACTTTGACATCTACATTCCTCCTTCTAAATATATTTTAACATTATTCTCTAATCCTTATCAATTAAAATTACTTTTAAATAATTCAACTATATAAAAAGTAGTATAATATAATGAGAGTTGAAGGTAGGAGGATAAAAATGGAAATAGTATCTTTAATAGAATGTAAAGATTATGAATATGAAAAAGTAAAAGAAGGTATAATAAAAACTTTTCGTAATTTAGGTGGGGTCAATAAGTATATAAAAAAGGGTGATAAGGTCTTATTAAAGTTAAATTTACTTATGAAGAAAAAACCAGAGGAAGCCACAACTACGCACCCTATTTTCACAAAGGCATTAGCTAAAGTTCTTATAGACCATGGTGCAGAAGTGATCATTGGTGACAGTCCAGGAGGTCCCTTTAATACTTCCATATTAAAGGGGATATATAGGGCCTGTGGTATTGAAAAAATAGCAGATGAAGTGGGAGCTAAACTAAATTATAATACTAATACAATAGACATAAAGAATGAAGATGGATTAATTTTAAAGAAGATAGTAGGAATAGAAGTGCTAAATGAAGTGGATAAGGTAATATCCGTATCTAAGCTAAAGACCCATGGTATGATGATGTTTACAGGAGCTGTTAAGAATATGTTTGGTATAGTTGCAGGTCTTGAAAAGGCTGAATATCATGTGCGTATGCCAAATAACGTGGACTTTTCCAATGCATTAGTAGATATATGTATAGCGGCAAAGCCTATTTTATCATTCATGGATGGAATTGTAGGTATGGAAGGAGCAGGTCCTAGCGCTGGAGAACCTAGAGAAGTAGGAGCAATAATTGGCTCTACTAGTCCCTATGAGTTAGATGTGGTTGCCACATCTATTATAGGATTAAGTCCGCTAAAGGTTCCTACTATAAAAAGATGTGTAGAGAGAAATTTATGTAGTGGTAAACTAGAAGATATTAAGCTTATGGGAGAAGATATAAATAAATTTATATTAAATGATTTTGTTATTCCAGAGATTAGGAGTCTAGATTTATTAGATGGGAAACTACCAAAGTTCATAAGGGATATTTTAAACGATTTATTACAGCCAAAACCTGTATTTAACCATGATGAATGTGTGGGATGTTCCGATTGTGCAGATAATTGCCCTCCAAGAGTTATAGAAATGGTTAATAATAAACCTGTAGTAAATTTAGATGAATGTATAAGATGTTTTTGCTGTCAAGAATTATGTCCTGTTAAGGCCATATTGATCCATAGGCCACTACTCATGAAATTATTAGCTAAGCTATAGGATAGACATACTTAATTTCTCAATCCTATTAAATTATTTGAAATAGAACTATATTTTTAATAACAAATATTGTTGGCCATGCATAATCTATATTAAAGAGAGGACAAATATACCATCCAGATAAATGATAAATTTACATATCTAACAAAGGAGGTGTATTAAATGGCTGATAAACAATGTGGAGGATTTGGATTGTTTAATACTGGTAGTGAATTACTATTCTTCTTCCTATTACTAGTAATATTGTTCTGTAACTGTGGCATCTTTGGTGGCTTTGGTGGATACTAAAACCTAGGAAAATAACATAAGATACAAAAGGTCCACTGTATTCTAGTGGATTATAGAAGTAGACCAGAATAGATTCTGGTCTATTTTAATGGGAATCATTTTAATTAATGTTTAGGCTAGTGTGATCTTTAATACAATGGATATGTTTTTTTAAAACATCAGTCGCACCTTTTACATAATGAATATGCTTTCAATCTCCAAGGGGATAATCAACACTTGTAAAATCCTCCTTATGAAATATTTTGCTATATACTATGCAAATTATAGGCAAGAGGTTACCACGTAGATTTTGCTAGTTTTATCCATAATAATTAGAATATGGGACATGTTTATATCAAATATTTTTGGTAATAAAAAATTAAGAAAACTGTAACCTTTATTAAATTGATAATGTGAATCCCTTATGATAGTATTATAAAATGTGGACCTCATATGAAAGGATGGTATTATGGAGAGCAGAAGAGAAAAGAAAAAAGGGAGCAGCATATGGATCAGTATTTTAATATTCATAGTTAGTGCGGGTGTCTGGTCAGCCGTTGCTTATTATGGATACACATATGCTAAGGACTATATAGATACTTCTATACAAAAGGTTCAACAAGAAAATGCTTTGAACATAAAAGGAGTAAATGAACAAATACAATTGTTAACTGGTGAAATAAAGGATTTAAGAAGTAACATAAGAGACACGGATGATTCTATTAGTGATTCTGCGGAAGTACAAGAAGAGATAGATGATAAATTAAAGTCTCTTGACTCTCAGCTAAAGAAATTAGAAAGTAGCTTAAAAATACTTCAGGAGGCACCGAATGTCAAAAATTAATATATTTTTCTTGTTTTTATTGGCACCTTTCATAGGAATTTTTATGGTGAGTCAAGAATTTGTAGATGAGAGTAAGTACTTAGTTATGAATACTACTAGCATTATTGAATCAGTGGAAGATTTAGGGAAAAGTGTAGATAGGTTAGAAGAATCTATAGAAGAATTTGGATTTTTAGTGGAAGAACAAAAGGAAGTATTTAATGAACAAAATGAACTGATAACAGAGTTGTCAGATAAAAGTGATAATCAAAGAAAATTATCAAATGATATATATGAACAAAAAATACTAGAGATGTTAGGTCCAGCAGTGAAGACACATATAAGTAGTAAGACAGAAATAAAAGTATTTAAATTGGCTGAATTAGGTTACAGAGGATATATTGCCAAGGTCAAATTATTTGATCCTAATGCATTTAAGGTTGTATTGGGAAAGGACACATTAGGTCAACTAGAGACTACATCAAAGGCAGCTGAGAGAACTGGTGGGATTTTAGCTATTAATGGTGGCGGTTTTTATACGGAAAATAGAAATGGGAAGAGTTATGCTCAGTTAATAGGAAATACAGTAATTGATGGAAAACTAGTGGAGCCTTTTAATGGATATCCTGGAGATTTATTCTTTACAGGAATTAATAAAAAGGGACAAGTTATAGGAACTGTACCTAAAACAGAAGATGATATAATGAATCTAGATCCTTATCAGGGAGTTAGTTTTACCCCTGTTTTAATTAAGGATTTTGAAAAGGTACAAATTCCTTCTAAATGGGCTAAAACTAATCAACCTAGAACTATTATAGGAAAATATTCTAATGATGATTTAATTATGATTGTAGTAGACGGAAGACAGGAAAAGTGGAGTAAAGGTGTTAGCCTTGAAAGATTACAAGATAAGTTATTAGAATTAGGAGTAAAGGAAGCATATAACTTAGATGGTGGTGGTTCAAGTGCCATGTACTACAATGGGACTCTTTTAAATAGACCTTCAGATGGTCATGAAAGACCTGTTGTAAATAATATAGTTATTATGCCTTAAGTAGTAAAATTATAAAAAAAGGCAACAATAGATTTGAAATCTATTGTTGCCTTTTTATTTGGAAGAAATAAAAGGAGTTAAATTCTAAGGTTCCAATACTACAGCTTCCTTACAATACTTGGTTTTATAACTATATGGATTACAATCAAATTTGGCAATACTGAAGGATGCATAGGGGTTATATTTTCTATCATTTAATTTATCCACATATTCTAATAGTCTCTTACCAGGCTTTATGGAAAATTGTTGACAGAATTGATAGGCAGCAATTTTTTGTGCCTTTGACTGAGGTTCAAATTCCATGTGAAGATTTAATTCCTGTTTAGAATGAATTTCTATGTTCTTCCTAAAGGCTTGGGTATAAAGGGTAGAATCGATTTTTCTTAATTCATGAAAGTATTCTCTTTCCTTTTCTGGGTCAGGGCTATAGATACCTGTACTATTTCCAAGTTTATAAAACTCTGATTTATTAATGCCAAAGTTTAAGTTGATAGTCTTACTAGTAATGGTATCTGGCTCTATACCACTAGTTTCGGATAAAAGACTCCAATAGGAGTTGCACAGTAGATAAGAATCCCTTGCTATCTCTGAATTTTTATCTATTAGTATAGTAAAAATTCTCTGTCCCCTTTTAAAGGATACGGGTTTATTATATTCTTTCACAAAGGCTCCATTAATATCTAAGTATCCAAGTCTATCTTCATACTTAGGCAATATTAAAAATATACCAGGAGTATTCATTTTAGCATATACACTAATAGGAACATAGTCTAGGAGCGATCCAGGTGTCTCATCAACTACTATTTTTGAAGGGAATCCTGCATAGAACCAATTAGGATCTATCTGGGGAAAGAACCTCCACATTTGGTCGGTAGTTGTATTCTTAATTCTATTTCTTTCATGTGATCCTAAAGATTTTGGTTTTACAGATACAAAATGCTTTATGGCATCTTTAGGAAGTTGCCTGTTATACCATTTATTCTTTTCCCAAATTTGACAGCTTACAGAATCATTTTGAATAGAGTTTATCCAAGCCCAAAAGGATGAACCTCTTTTATCCCATACATAAGTACATGTGTTAAAGCAGTTACAAAGTTCTTTATAATCTATTTTTTCTGGTAATTTTGAAGGGGTTGGTATTAATGATGGAGGAGATTTTGGTGGTTTTATTTTCATATTTCTCATATAATTTACCTCCCGTATAAATAATCCAATAATATTCATTTTATGTAGGAGAATGAAAATTGTGAAAATTATTAATCTTACCACTTTAATTATAGTCATGTAATTAGATGATAATTTTATAATAAGGAATGATTTTAAAGGTTTGTTAAGGCCCTTAATAATAATTTCCTGTTGCCAAGGAAAAAAATATTAAGTATTATTAAACATAGGAATATAACTGGCTGGGAATAATTGAATAAAAAAATAAAGCAAATATATATTTGCTTTATAATCATTTAGTTATTCTAAAAATTAGTAACTCTTTTATGAGGATAATTGTTACGAATTCTATTATGTAAGAAATATCCACGAATTGGAGCTTTAGTTAAGTCACTATAGATACATTTGGGGACTCCATAATGCTTATACATTTCTCCGTCATAAAACTCTATTGTTAAAATCTTCTCGCTTAAGTCATATTTGATAGACTTTATATTGTCTGTGAAAGGTGTTTCAAAAGACATTATAATTCCCCCTTGTGTTGTAATACTAGCATAGAATGATTATACCAAATTAATAATTAGAAAAATGTAAAAAACTGTAGTAGATAAAAAAATAATAATTTAAAGAATAAAAAAAACTGTGGGGATTGGTACGTATGGAAATTGGTGCAAAAATAAAATCATTAAGGACTGTAAATGGCCTTACTCAAGAAGAACTTGCCATAAGGTCAGACCTGACAAAAGGGTTTATTTCTCAGATAGAGAGAGATTTAACTTCTCCATCTATAGCTACTTTAATGGATATACTAGAGGCTCTAGGGACGGACATTGAAAAGTTTTTTAGTAACCCTATTCAAAAGAAGGTAGTGTATACTAAGGAAGAAATAATATCCAGTGAAAACGACAAATTTAAACATTCTATTGATTGGTTAATATCAAATGCACAAAAAAATGTAATGGAGCCTATACTTATGACTATTGAAAGTGGAGGCCAATCAAATGTGGATAAACCCCATGAAGGGGAAGAGTTTGGATATGTATTATCAGGAAGTGTATATGTAGTATTGGGAAAATCTAAATACAAAGTAAACAAGGGTGAAAGTTTTTATTTTAAGGCAGATAAGGATCATTATTTGGAAAACTCTTTTAAAAGAGTTGCAAAGGTCATATGGGTATCTTGCCCACCATCCTTTTAGAAGTTAATAGCTAAAATTAAAATGGTGTAATAAAGGGAAGTCTTTATTACACCATTTTTCTGTGTAAATTATATTTAGGTATGTTCGATCGTATCCTATAGGAAACTATTAGTATTACAGAAGTAGGATATTTCTAAAATTAAAGTATGGTTGTATAAATTACTTTACCAAATGGCAACTAATACTAAGAACCACAATAGTAAACTTGAACCACTTACATATTGTGGTTGCGGTGGATAGGGTTTTCCAGCAGATCTAACTCTAGTATTTTGAGAAAGGAGCCTCTTTACATACTCTATATTTGCTTTTGTTTCGTCCGTTACGAAACCTTTCATTTGGGCTAGCGTATCTAAGTTGTGTATATGTTGATCAATTACCTCTGGGCTAACTCTAGATTTTATTCTCAGAATTTCTCTAGAAATTTGTCTTTTATTTTTATTTTCATAGTCCTTACGAAACTTTTCAAATTCCTCCTGTTCTTCAGGGGACAATAGACTAGAATTTAAAACATAAGCAAAAGCATGAGCAGACATATCCTTCATGACTTCACCTCCCGGAATTTTTCTTTGCACTAATATTTTATGTATTTATAAGGAAATTGTTCCAAAATTATGGAAACTTTGATCTAAAACGGGGAGTTAAGTCATATGAGAAGAAAGTACATTCATTAAATTAAGTGTTGACAACGATTTCCCTGTTTGATAAAATAAGTTCAAATAAAATATTTTTCGCGTGTTACTAATGTATATTAGGCATGAGCTATTAGTTTTGTATTAACATACAAATCTATTAGTTCATGCCTTTTTTATTTCTATTAAAAGATTGCTAGAAAGCATAAGTAATAACGAGGAATTTTAAATCTATTTAATATCTAGCAATCTTAAAATAAAGGAGGAGGAATTATGAATTTATTTTCAAAAGCACAAAAACTCGGCAAAGCTTTAATGTTACCTGTGGCAGTATTGCCTGTAGCAGCATTACTTCTAAGGTTAGGCCAAGGGGATGTATTTAATCTACCATTTATGGCAGCAGCAGGAAGTGCCATATTCTCTAATCTAGCTCTATTATTTGCTATAGGTGTTGCCGTAGGTTTATCTAAGGGAAATACTGGAGCAGCAGGATTGGCAGGAGCTGTAGGTTACTTTACACTAACAGCTGGAGCAACAACTATTAATGAAGAGATAAATATGGGTGTACTTGCAGGTTTCATAGCAGGTATTGTGGCTGGAAATGTGTATAATAAGTATCACAATATTAAATTACCAGATTGGTTAGGATTCTTTGGTGGAAAAAGATTTGTACCTATTATGACATCTTTTATCTGTATTGTATTAGCAGGAATATTTGGTTATATTTGGCCACCTATTCAAAATATAATTGATGGAATTGGTAACTGGATGATAGGGGCAGGAGCTGTTGGAGTATTTGCCTTTGGATTCTTAAATAGATTATTGATTCCAATAGGCCTACATCACGTTCTTAACACTATAGTATGGTTTGTATTTGGTGAATTTACTAAGGCTGATGGAACTGTAGTAACAGGGGATTTAAATAGATACTTTGCAGGAGATCCAACTGCTGGTGGATTTATGGCAGGTTTCTTCCCAGTAATGATGTTTGGTTTAGTTGCTGTAGCATTAGCCATGTATACTACTGCAAAGCCAAAGAATAGAAAGGCAGTAGCAGGAGCTTTAATATCAGTAGGATTCACTTCATTCTTAACAGGTATAACAGAACCTATCGAATTTATGTTCATGTTCTTAGCACCAGTACTGTATTTTGTTCATGCGTTACTTACAGGTGCGGCTATGGCAATTTGTTATGTGATGGGAATTAAACATGGTTTTGGTTTCTCTGGCGGTGCTATAGACTTTTTCCTAAATATGAAATATGCTACTAACGGATGGATGTTAGTGGCAATAGGAGCTGTATTCTTTGTGATTTACTACTTCTTATTTGTATTTGTTATAAAGAAGATGGATTTACCAACGCCTGGTAGATTAGATGAGGAATCTGATGGAAGTGAAGATTTTATCATAGAAGAAAAGGGGATAGATGGTTTAGCAGCAGAGTATGTGGAAAGATTAGGTGGAGCTAAAAATATAGTAGAGATAGATGCTTGTATAACTAGACTTAGATTAGTATTAACAGATAGCTCTATGGTTGATGATTCTAAGTTAAAGGCATTAGGAGCATCAGGAGTTATTAGACCTAATAAAAAGAATATGCAAGTAATCGTAGGAACAAAGGCTGAAATATTAGCTGAGGAGATTAAGAATATAATTAGATAAATACAGAAATCCTAAAGGGGTAAAATCCTTTAGGATTTTTTATATGCTAATTATAATGAAGGTCCCGTATTAAAATTCTAAAGTGTGGCAATAATGTAAAAATAAAAGGATGAATTTGTAGAATTTCCTTGACATAAAGGGACTTTTCTTATTAAAATAGGATGTAAACAAATATGTAAAAAACTGTGATAAGGACAGTAGTAAAAATAAACTTGGTTACAGAGAGATAATCATTAGTTGAGAGATTATTACCAAACTTTTTATGAAGATCACCTTTGAGTTGAAATCCCCAAAATTTTAGTAAGGATTTCCGTCTGCATACGTTACATGCATAAAGTGATAGAACTTTTGTTTTATAACAAGGGTGGTAACGCGGTGAATAATCGTCCCTAAGCATTTTTGCTTAGGGATTTTATTTTTGGATAAAATAGTTTAGAAAGGATTGATATTAATGGAAAAGTTTAAAACATTATCACCTCTACCAGTGGCAGAGAATGAAAGTCAAATATCAGACTTTTGGGATAATGCGGATGTATTAGAAAAATGTATAACAACTAGAGCTGATAAAGAATCTTTTGTATTCTTCGAAGGGCCTCCAACTGCCAATGGTAGACCTGGAATACACCATGTTATGGCAAGAACTTTAAAGGATTCTGTTTGTAGATTTAAGACTATGAAGGGTTACCAAGTAAAGAGAAAGGCTGGATGGGATACTCATGGTCTTCCTGTTGAGATTGAAGTTGAAAAGCAACTTAAATTATCAAGCAAACCTGAAATAGAAGCCTATGGTCTTGATAAATTCAATGAAAAGTGTAGAGAGTCTGTATTCTCTTATGAAAAGCAATGGAGAGAAATGACTAGAAGAATGGGATATGCCATTGATTTAGATAACCCATACATAACTTTAGATAACAATTATATTGAGTCCGTATGGTGGATTTTAAATAAGTTCTTCCAAGAAGGATATATGTATGAAGGACATAAGATACTTCCATACTGCCCTAGATGTGGAACTGGTCTTGCATCCCATGAGGTTGCTCAAGGATATAAGGAAGTAAAGACTAACACAGTTATAGCTGCATTTAAAAGAAAAGATGCAGATGAGCACTTCCTAGTATGGACTACTACTCCATGGACATTAGCGTCAAATGTAGCATTAGCTGTAAATCCTAATGAGACTTATATTAAAGCTAATTCACAAGGAAATATATTCTATGTGGAAAAATCTCTATCAAAACGAGTCTTAGGGGAAGAGTTTGAAGTAATTGAAGAATTAAAGGGTAAAGACTTAGAGTACATGGAATATGAACAATTAATGCCATTTTTAGATGTGGATAAAAAAGGATTCTATGTAACTTGTGCAGACTATGTAACTACAGAAGATGGTACAGGTATCGTTCATATAGCACCAGCCTTTGGTGAGGATGATTACCAAGTAGGAAGAAAGTATGGTCTTCCAGTACTAAACCCTGTAAGTGAAGAAGGTAAATATACTGCCACTCCATGGGAAGGTAAATTCGTAATGGATTGTGACGTAGACATTATAAAGTGGTTACATGCTGAAGGTAAATTGTTCAAAAAAGAAAAAATGGAGCACAACTATCCACATTGCTGGAGATGTTCAACTCCACTGATTTACTATGCTAAGCCAAGTTGGTATATAGAAATGACTAAGCTTAAAGACAAGCTTATTGAAAATAACAATACAGTAAACTGGTATCCAGATTATGTAGGAGAAAAGAGATTTGGAAACTGGCTTGAGAACTTAAATGACTGGGCATTATCTAGAAACAGATATTGGGGTACACCACTTAATGTTTGGAGATGCGAGTGTGGACATATTGATTCAGTAGGATCACGTGCCGAACTTGCAGAGCGTGCTATTGAAGATATAGATGAGTCTATTGAACTTCATAGACCATATGTGGATGATGTTCATTTAAAGTGTGAGAAATGTGAAGGTACAATGACTAGAGTGTCAGAAGTTATTGACTGTTGGTTTGATAGTGGAGCTATGCCTTATGCACAACATCATTATCCATTTGAAAACAAAGAAGATTTTGATGGTGGATTATTCCCAGCAGACTTTATCTGTGAAGGTATTGACCAAACTCGTGGATGGTTCTATTCATTACTTGCCATATCTACTTTTGTTAAGGGAGTTTCTCCTTACAAAAATGTATTGGTAAATGATTTATTACTAGATAAGGACGGAAGAAAAATGTCTAAGTCTAGAGGAAATACAGTAGATCCATTTAAATTATTTGATAAGTATGGAGCTGACGTATTAAGATGGTACCTATTATATGTATCACCTGCATGGACTCCAACTAGATTTGATGAAGAGGGACTTAAGGAAGTTCAATCTAAGTTCTTTGGAACTATTAAGAACGTATACAACTTCTTCACATTATATGCAAATACAGATAATATAGATCCAAAATCTTTCTTCGTACCATATGATGAAAGACCAGAGTTAGATAGATGGATATTATCTAAATTTAACAGTGTAGTTAAGAGCGTACTAGGAGAGCTTGAAGTATATGACTTAACTAAAACTGTAAGAAAGATCCAAGAGTTTGTAAATGAAGATTTATCTAATTGGTATATTCGTCGTGCTAGAAGAAGATTTTGGGCTACTGAATTAAATGATGATAAAAAGGCAGTTTACAATACTACTTATGAAATATTAGTGGGAGTAGCAAAGCTTGCCGCACCATTTGCACCATTCTTAACAGAAGAAATCTATCAAAAGTTAACTGAAGATGAATCTGTACACTTAGCATTCTATCCAACAGTTAATGACAGTTTAATCGACTTAAAGGTTGAAGAGAGAATGGACTTAGTAAGAGATTTAGTAGGTCTTGGTCGTGCTGCAAGGGCTCAATCTAAGATAAAGGTACGTCAACCAATTCAAAAGGCATTAGTTGATGGAAAATATGAAAGTCTAATAAGTGATTTAGTTCCTCTTATGAAAGAAGAGTTAAATATCAAAGAAGTTTCATTTGAAAAGGACTTAAGTGAATTTATGAACTTTAGTTTAAAACCAAACTTCAAGGTTGCAGGACCTAAGCTTGGAAAGAATATAAAATTATTCGGTAAAGCTTTAAGTCAATTAGATTCACAAGTGGTAGTTCCTAAACTTGAAGCTGGAGAGGCTATTGAAATAGATTTAGATGGAGAAACCCTACAAGTAGACAAGGAATTAGTATTAATTAACATAGCTGCTAAAGAAGGTTTTACAGTAGAAATGATGAACAACCTATTTGTAATCCTAGATACGCACTTAACTGAAGAGTTAATAAATGAAGGATATGCTAGAGAGTTTATTTCTAAAGTTCAACAAATGCGTAAGAACAATGGATATGAAATGATGGATAAGATAAAAATTTACTTCAATGCTAATGATGAAGTGGCAACTGCTATAGAAGCTCACAGAGACTATATTATGCAAGAAGTATTAGCAGAAGAATTAGTTAAGGTTGATGAAGAGTTAGAAATTCAAAACATTAACGGACATGATACGGGAATAAAATTAGAAAAAATGTAGTATGTAAAGGAATGGGTCTTGTGCCCATTCCTTATTTTTTTCCTAATGCTACAAAAATCCTTACAATTCAAATTTGACTAATATTGTAGGAATTTGATAATTATGTTAAACTGAAAATAGAATTTAATTATTCCTACGGGGGGCTAATATGTGCTTAGATAATATATATATAGATAATATGATTTACGAAAATGACGTGGCAAAGACCATCTTAGAGAATACATCAGAGGGAATCGCAATAGCAGATCATGAAGGTTCTGTTTTATGGGTAAATAAAGCTTTTAGCCAAATTACAGGATATAGTATTCATGAAGTATATGGGAAAAATCCGAGAATATTAAAGTCAAATAAACACAATCGGAATTTTTATAAGGAAATGTGGGATCGTATAAAAGAAAAGGGATATTGGGAAGGGGAAATATGGAATAGAAGAAAAGGTGGAGAAGTATATCCAGAATGGCTTCTTATAAAAGCTATTAAAGACAAAAATAATGAGATAAATAAATATGTATCCTTGTTTAAGGATTTGTCTAAAAAATATAGAAATAAGAAAGACTTAAAATACAAAACCTATTATGATGCCTTAACTGGATTACCAAATAGGTATTTATTAAAGGATAGATTAGATTTACTTATGGCCCATGCTAAGAGAAATAATGAAAAGTTAGCCATAGTATTTTTAGATATAGATAGATTTAAAAGGATAAATGATACACTAGGCTACAATGTAGGGGATAAATTATTACAAGTTTTTTCTTCTAGACTTAAAAATATCTTTGGAGAAGATGTGCCTATAGCTAGGCAAGGTGGAGATGAATTCGTATTAATATTTGAAGATGTGAAGGGGCCAAAGGAAGTTATAAACTACATAGAAAGTATATTTAAGGAATTAAGACATCCTTTTAAATTAAAGGATTACGAAATATATGTGACCATAAGTGTGGGTATTAGCATTTACCCATCTGATGGGGATGAAATTGATAATATTCTTAGAAGTGCAGAAGTGGCCATGTACAGGGTTAAAGAAAATGGAAGAAACAACTATGAGTTATATGAAGCTACTATGTCTCATGAAATTACTGAGCAACTTAAAATTGAAAATTACATGATAAAGGCTTTAGAAAAGAAAGAATTTACATTGCACTATCAACCTCAAGTTAATTCTATCACTAATCAGGTTGTGGGAGCAGAAGCTTTAATAAGATGGTATCATGATGAAATGGGATATATAGGGCCGATGAAGTTCATACCTCTAGCTGAGGAAACTGGATTTATACTGCCTCTAGGGTACTGGATATTAGAACAGGCAATTAAGGATGCTAAGGAATTTGAAAAAGATGCACAAGATGGGTTTACTATGGCTGTTAATATATCAGCAGTTCAATTAAGAGATGAGACCTTTGTATCAAGAGTAAAAGAATTATTAAGGAAGTATGATTTATCTCCTAAATCTTTAGAACTAGAAATCACTGAAACTCATATTATGACAGGACCAGAATTAGTATTAAGAATTTTAGAAGAACTAAAGGAAATGGGAGTTAGAATTGCCATAGATGATTTTGGAACAGGATATTCATCCCTTTCATATTTTAAGGACTTTCCAATTGATAAATTGAAGATTGACCAATCGTTCATAAGGGATATTATTAAAGATAAAAATAGTCAAGGAATAGTTCTTTCCATAATTGATATGACAAAGCGATTAGGATTAATATCCCTAGCTGAAGGGGTGGAGAGCATAAAGGAGCTAGACTATTTAAGAAATCATGGGTGTGAGTGTATACAAGGATATTTTACAGGAAGACCCATAAGTAAAGAAGACTTTATACAAAAAATTAAAGAGTGTGACAAAAGGCGATAGACCTTTTGTCACATTTTTTTTAATATGAAGCCTTATCTAGAGCACTTATGATTTGAAGTGGTGGTTTTTCACCTGCTAAACCTACTGCATATATGGTGTAGTAGTTACCTTCTTTTAAGTTTTGGCGGGGAGCTACTAAAACTGTAGTTGGAGTTCCTGCTAAATTTAGAGAAATAGTATAGGTGTCTGCAGGAATTATTAGGTCTCTACCCCTTTCAGTGTACTGAACATCCTTGGCAATTAATCTATCATTGGCATATACATCTACTGGAGGTGCATTAGGACTCAAGTGAACAAACTTTACTTGAGTTGTATTAGGAGGTATTCTTCTAGCAGTATCAAGGATTCCTAAGCCACTTATGTCATCTGGTGTACCTATAACAGCTGCCGTATAATCCATATTAGGTCTTAGGTCTACATAAGAGCTTAGGATAGGATCAGTCTTAGTGCCTGCCGGATAGACAGTTATATAATATCTGTCTGGCTTTAATCTCTTATAAGGAGTAAATGCCTCATATTTGAGAGAGGAAGCAACTTTAACGTCATTGGCATATATGTCTACTGCAGGAGCACCTGGAGAAGCATGAAAAAAACGAATATATGATGGGGCTTCCATAGAAGAATAAGTTAAGTCATCGTACATATTATCAACTCCAAAAAAGTATTTTCATAATATAAATATGCTAATGTGTAATGATTTGGTACAAAAAAGAAACTCAGCCATTGGCTGAGTTTTATCTAAAGACTGTAACAAACTTGATAGAATATAGATCACATATTAAAAGGTCATCTGTTTCTGGTGGCTGAAGTATAATATAATTAATACCTACTTCTAACAGAGTACCAGCCTTATCCACTATGATACTAGTACCTATAAGAAACTCTACTCTAACTTGTTCACCTATATAGCGGTTTAAAACATTTTGTAAGTAACCCTTATCAGCACCGGGGAGTGGAATGGGTTCAGGCTGAGGAGGTGTGGTTCTGTCTGGAACAGTTGGCCTTTGAGGAGGCACTGGACGACCAGAAGGTGGTTGATTTGCATATTTTGACATGGCCATGCGCTTTGCTTGTTTATTATCTGCCATATCCATATAATCTGCATACATATTTGGGCTCATAGGATTAAAACTTCTTGAAAACTTATTTTGAAACATATAACTTCCCCCTTAATTATATTTTAAGTATCATAATACTTGGCTGTTGGATTGTAAAAACAATGTAGAGCTATGTGAACTTGAAAGCTACCTACTTTGTTTGGTGGAAAGTGATAAGGACATACGGGTCTAAAGGGATTAAAATACCATAAAGAATACCCTACATTATATAGTCTGTTACCAGCAAGGGCCCAATCTGCAATATCATAATGAACTTGATCTGGTGCCATATTGTAGATGTTTTGAGGATTAGGAACACCACCTATAGATGTCTTTAGGCAGGTGAATTGATCCTCTTGAAATATAACTTTTCTTATATCTCCTTGGTTAACTCTTTGATATTCACCAAAGGGTACCCTTACTCTGTTCATAACAACAGTGGCAACAGCCTTCATTCCATTTTCGCCTTCACCTTCAGCTTCACATTTTATTAGTCTTGCTAAAAGTTCTCTCTCAGAAAATGCCACAGGCTATTCACCTCACTTAATATTAGGAAATGATTATTAGTTGGAAGGTTAAAAATAACCATCTCCCTGGAAAATAAATTTAATAAAAACCTAATTGCTTATAATATCATCTTATGAGTGTGAAAAAAAAATGCCACAATATTTTTAAATGACTTTTTAAGTTAGAAACTTATGGTTATAATGTATATATGTTCATTAAGTAATGAAAGAGTAGGGACGGTTATTCATAGATAAGGTTAAGAGTTTAGAGTTAAGGGTTTAGTGGCAAAATCTCTTAACTCTAAACCCTTAACTCTTAACCTTATAAAAGAAAAATATAGTTTGTGAAAATATTTTATATAAATAAAATAGTAATAGGGGGAATCAAACATTGAAAATATATTCTTGGAATGTAAATGGAATAAGGGCCGTTGAAAAAAAGGGTTTTATAGATTGGATAAAAAAAGAAAATCCTGATATACTAGGTATTCAAGAGACTAAAGCCCATATAGAACAATTAAATGAAGAATTAATACATATAGATGGATATGAATCTTTTTTTTGTAGTGGAGAGAGAAAGGGATATAGTGGCGTGGCCGTATATACTAAATTCAAACCTAAAAGTGTGAAATATGGTATTGGTATAGAAGAGTTTGACAATGAGGGCAGAATACTTATACTTGAGTATGATAATTTCACCTTTTTAAATATATATTTCCCAAATGGACAAAAGGATGATGTGAGATTAGATTACAAACTTAGATTTTATGATGCCATACTAGATTATTGTAATGATTTAAGGGAAAAGGGCATAAAAGTAGTAATATCAGGAGATTATAATACGGCCCATAATGAGATTGACTTAAAAAATCCAAAATCAAATGAAAAAAGATCTGGATTTTTAAGAATTGAAAGGGATTGGATAGACAAGCTAGTAGCTAATGGATATATAGATACTTTTAGGTATTTGAATCCAGAAACCATAAAGTATTCCTGGTGGAGTTATAGGTTTAATGCTAGAAAAAATAATGCAGGATGGAGAATTGACTATCATTTTGTATCTGAAGAACTAAAAGATAATATACTGGGGGCAGAAATATTAAATGATGTAATGGGATCAGACCATTGCCCTGTAGTACTTGAATTGAAATTTTAACGAAGGAGAAATAAATATGAATAAGTTTACAGACTATAAGTTACAGGATTTTATAATTGAAAATTTAAAAGCTGAGAATATAGAATCGCCTACGGAGGTTCAAGAGAAAAGTCTACCATTTACCTTAGCAGGTAAGGATGTAATAGGGAAAGCTAAAACTGGAACGGGGAAGACTTTAAGTTATTTAATTCCTATGGTAGAAAAAATAGATGAAGATAACAGGAATGTTCAAATGATAGTCCTATCACCTAGTAGGGAACTTGCAATGCAGATATTACAAGAAGCTAAAAGACTTACAAAGGATACTAATATAAGATGTCATTCTTTTGTGGAAGGGCAGGATATGAATAAGCAAATCAAGAAAGTAAAGGAAAAACCACAATTAATAGTGGCTACTCCAGGGAGACTTATTCATTTATTAGGAGATAAAAATATTAAGATTCATAATACAAAGATAGTAGCTTTAGATGAAGTGGATCAAATACTAGAAAAGGGATCTAAAGAGAAGGTTTATAAAATAATGAAAAGTACATTAAAGGATAGACAAATTCTTAGTTTTTCAGCTACTCTATCAGAAGAGGCCAAGACGGTTTTAGAGGATATTATGGAAAATCCAACTAGACTATACTTAGATCATGCAAAGCCCGTACCACAAAACATTGAGCATAAATATATAGTGAGCAAAGCGCCAACTAAGACTAATACTTTAGATGAACTATTAAAAATAATAAAGCCTAAAAAATCTCTAGTTTTTATAAATAAAAATGAAAATGTGGAGAGATTTGTAAAGAGCATAAGAAAAATGGGATATTTAGTTGAGGGAATTCAAACTAGAACTAAGAATCAACAAAGACAAACTTATATAAGTCAATTTAACAGGGGAAAAATAAAAATATTAGTTACTACAGATTTATTTACTAGGGGAATGGACTTTGAAGATGTTACTCATGTATTTAATATGGATTTACCATTAGATAGTGTAGATTATTTACATAGGGCAGGTAGAACAGGAAGAATGGACAAGGACGGACTTGTTATAAATATAGTAAGAGATAGGGAAAAATTTGTATTATACAAGATGATGAAGAAATTAAACATCCATGTGGAAGCAATTCATGTTATAAGAAATAAGGTTGTATCAGAGAAGAAAGTTGTAAAAAGAAGATAAGGTAAAGATATAAGGGGGGATATGATTGCTCATTAACACGGAGGTTATAATACGTCTTGTTTTGTCTGCACTACTTGGTGGAATCATAGGTATGGAGAGGGAAGTAAACAATAGACCTGCTGGCCTTAGAACCCATATATTAGTTACTGTAGGAGCAGCATTAGTAATGCTCATATCAATGGATGGCTTTTTAGGGGGAGATCCAGCACGTCTTGCAGCACAAGTTGTAAGTGGAATAGGTTTTTTAGGAGCAGGAACCATATTGGTACAAGGACAATCTATACATGGACTAACTACAGCTGCTAGTTTATGGGTATGTGCATGTATTGGCCTAGCCATAGGAAATGGGTATTATATGGGTGGAATAGTAACTTTTTTAATAGTACTATTTACTTTAATGACTTTAGGTTTCTTTGAGAAAAGGGTTCTTAAAAGTAGTTATAAAACCCTTCATATAATAGGATATGAAAAACCAGGGCTCATAGGAGAGATAGGAACCTTACTAGGAAATGAAAAAATAATAATTAAACATATTGAGTTATCACCAGTGGCTGATGAAATTAAAATAGGTGGTAACATTCATATAGATATGGCCATAAAGCTTCCTTATAAGTATGAATGTACAAATTTATTTGAAGATATTAAACTCATTGAGGGAGTAAGTTTTGTACAGTGGGAAAGTCATGTGAGGGGATTATAGTAATTATAATTATTCAACAACCTATACTATATTAAAACTATATGATATTATAGTTAGGTATGAGAAAGTTTATTTACAAAGGAGAAATGTAAAGATGGAAAAAAACGTAATAGCTAGAGTTGGCGACAGAGAAATAACTAAAGAACAATTGGATTTTGCAATTAGCCATGCACCACAACAACAGGCTATGCAATTTCAAACATTAGCAGGAAAAAAATACTTAGTTAATGAAATGATTTCTCAAGAGTTATTATTCATAGATGCTAAGGAAAAGGGATTTGACAAAAATGAAGATTTCTTAAAGGAATTAGAGATCTTAAAAGACAATCTTTTAAAGCAATATGCAGTTAAGAAATTAATCGGAAACATTGCTATGACTGATGAAGAAGTTAAAGCTTATTATGATGAAAACCCAGAACAATTTGTAAAGCAAGAACAAGTTAGAGCTAGACATATATTAGTTAAAGATGAAGAAAAGGCTAAGGAAGTGTTAGCAGAAGTTAAGGGTGGATTAGACTTTAAAGAAGCTGCAAACAAGTATTCAGAGTGTCCTTCAAAGCAAAATGGTGGAGACTTAGGATTATTCCAAAGTGGACAAATGGTACCAGAGTTTGAAAAGGTTGCATTTGAGTTAAATGTTGGTGAAATGAGTGATTTAGTTAAAACTCAATTTGGATATCACATAATCTTAACTGAAGAGAAGCAAGAAAAATCTACTATGGAATTTGATGCTGTAAAAGATCAAATTGCACAATACTTATTAACTGCTAAGCAAGAAAAAGCATATAAGACTTATGTAGATGCGTTAAGAGGAAAAGTTGAAATCGATTTTGACGAAGAAAAAATCAAGTAATACATAATTTTACTAAAGGGGCCATTAAGATAATATCTTATTGGCCCTATTAAGTATTGTAAGGGTAAAATAGGTTAATCATATATATAGGGTGGATCTACTGCATTTTAATAAATATAGTTTTCAACTGACAAATCTATATAGATTTGTTAAATAAAAACTTTAGTTATTTAAAAAATCAGGCTAGACGTTAATCGTAAGTCGTTTTTCGTTAAAACCAACAACTACCAACGACTTACGTCTAACCAAATTTCTATAATAAATACAATTTTCATTGAGGGAATTTATAGCTAGAGGAAAGATCTAAACCAAATAAAAAAATAAGGAGATGGATAAAATGGAAGAGAAGAACATAATAACTTTTATGGGTGAAGATGGAAAGGCTGTAGAATTACAATTAGTGGAGAGATTAAAGATTGAAGACGATGAGTATGTATTATTTGCTCCAGTTGGAGAAGATGATGATGCTTATGTATATAGGGTGACTATTGAAGATGGAAAAGAGAGCTACGAAGGTGTAGAAGATGATGATGAATTTGAGAGAGTGCTAGAAGAATACGAGTCATTATTCTAAAAGGAGCAATTAATAGATGGAAAAGGTAAATTTGAAGGATATGAGTCTTTCAGAATTAGAAGAATTTATAGTTTCAATAGGAGAAAAAAAGTTTAGGGCTAAACAAGTGTATAATTGGATGTATAAGGGTGTTTCTTCCTTTGATGAAATGAAAAATATTTCAAAGGATTTAAAGAGGAAATTAGAAGAAAATGCTTATATTAAGAATGTATCTATAGAAGAGGTATTAGTTTCTAAAGTAGATGGTACTAGAAAATACCTATTTAGCTTAAGGGATGATAATATAATAGAAAGTGTTTTAATGAGATATGAACATGGAAATTCCGTATGCGTATCTTCACAAGTTGGATGTAGAATGGGATGTACCTTTTGTGCATCTACTATAGAAGGTGTAGTTAGAAACTTATCTGCTGGAGAAATACTAGATCAGATTCTTTCCATTCAAAGGGACATCGGTGAGAGAGTATCTAATATAGTTATAATGGGAAGCGGAGAACCCTTTGACAATTATGATGAAATAGTTAAGTTTTTTAAGCTAATAAATAGTGAAGAAGGACTTAATTTAAGTCTTAGAAACGTGGTAGTATCCACTTGTGGTATTGTGCCTAAAATTAGGGAACTGGCCAATGAAAAGATGCCTGTAACCTTAGCTATTTCTCTTCATGCTACTAATAACTCAGATAGAAGTAAGATTATGCCCATAAATAGGAAGTACCCTATTGAAGAAGTAATAGATGCATGTAAATATTATATTGAAAAGACTAAGAGAAGAGTTACTTTTGAATATGCTCTAATTCATGGAGTGAATGACACGAAGGAACATGGAAAGAGTTTGATTAAATTACTAAGAGGTATCATGTGTCACGTAAACTTAATTCCCCTTAATAAGGTGGAAGAAATGAACTATGAGACTTCTAAGAATGCTAAGGAATTTCGTGATATCTTAAAAGCAGGTAAAATAGAAGCTACTATAAGAAGAGAACTAGGTGGCGATATTAACGCTGCTTGTGGTCAGTTGAGAAGAAAATATTTAAAAGAAAAATCTTAAAAATAACCTAATCCTAGAAGGAATTTAGCGAATGATGTAGAATGTTAAATATAACGCAATTTTTAGAAAATTAACTTAATTCTAAGAATTGACACTTTTCTAGGAGGGCGATAAAAATGATAAAGCTAATTGCAGGAGAAAAGGGTTCAGGAAAAACTAAAAAAATGATAGACATGGCTAATGAAATGGTGGAAAGCACCTTAGGGAATGTAGTATTTGTAGATGTGAATAATAAAAATATGTATAATCTTAAGCATGACATTCGATTTGTAAATATTAAAGAATATAATGTTAATGACATGGAAAACTTAATGAGCTTCATAAGTGGTATCATGTGTAGAGACCATGATATAGATAGTATCTTTATAGATGGTCTTTTAAAACTAAAATCCATTGAGATGAATGACATACTAGATAATATAGATAACATAAAATCTTTAAGTGAGAAGTTTGATACAAACTTTGTTATTAGCTTAAGTTGTAATGAAGATAATTTACCAGAATCCTTAAAAGAATTAGCCAGTTAATATAAAAATATAGGGTAATAGGAACTAGATAAAATATATTTATTTTATTCTACTACTATTACCCTTTTGATTTTTCTTTATTATTTTAAGAATTTTGAACCTAGGTATTTTTTTATATCTGACTCATCACTAAAAGGTGTCAAAAGGACTTCTCTGTCACTTTCAAGGAAGTAAACTAAAACCTCCGTATCTCCATCTAAAAAGAACTTTGCCACAGTATTTTCTGTTACTTCCCTTACTTTGTTCTTTTTAGTTCCCTTTTTTACAAATTCCTTAGTAAAATAATAACCAGTCATTGAAATAACCTTTGTATATCTTTTCATTTTATTCCTCCTACATATGTTGGTATATATAGTATAAATACACAATAATTAGTATACCATATTTATAGTAAAAAAATTATAAAACTATTTTTTACTTGTGAGGAAATTATAGATTTGTCAATTAAAAACTTGCTTTATGTGAGCCTACTTCAGGAAAATATATTTGAATTTTTATCCATCTAAGTCGCCTGTCACATGATATAATGTAAATTTTAAAATTAGGTTTATATATCATGTTTACTATGCTTAGTATGTAGTGACGCTCTAGATTCCTAAAAATTAAAATATATTTACCTTCGTAGGCAAGTTACTGTATAATGAAAGCTTTGATTTGATAAATCTATATAGCTTTGTCAGACGCCTGGGGGAACTATAAGGTCCCATAGGGCCTATGCATTTTTTATGAATTTTGGAAAAAATTATTTTCTTATTTAAACCTTAATTATTGTACAATCTATAGTAGATGATAGACTTTTTATAGTATAATTAGAGTGAGATTATTTTCTCGAAAGGGGTTATGCAATGAATACTATAAAAAACATCATGGTATGTGTTACTCAACAAAAGACTTGTAAGAGACTTATAAAAAAAGGTGTAAAGATTAGAGACGCACATGATGGAAATCTTTTTGTAATACATGTTGCTAAGGAAGGTTGTCATTTTTTAAATAAAAAAGAAGATGGAGATGCTTTAGAATTTCTATTTGATGTGGCAAAATCTCATGGAGCTAGTTTAACAGTAGTGAGGGCACAGGATATATTGGGAACATTAAGAGATTTAGCAGTAAAAAATGAAATTGATTTAATTATATTAGGAGAATCCTACGAAAATAAGCAAGAAAAGAATATGGTTAATATGTTAGAAGAAAGTCTTCCAGATGGAGTTGGTATTGAAATAGTACCAGTAGCTAGCTAATTAGCCTTGATACGAAGGGGTATTAAAGTACATGTTAGAAAATAGATACAGAGTATATTCTCAATATCTTAAGGATAAATACGGTGAGAAGGTATATAAAATACCTATACAACTCTCCGTAACATGCCCTAATAGGGACGGTTTACTCGGTAATAGGGGATGTATATTTTGTGGGGAAAAGGGAGCAGGTTTTGAAAATTTAGAAAGCTCCATTCCTGTGAAAGATCAATTAAAGCAGAATATAGAATATATATCAAAGAGATATAAAGCCAAGAAGTTTATAGCATATTTTCAAAACTTCACTAACACCTATATACCATTAGATGAATTCAAAAAGTATATAATGGATGTGTGTAGAGAAGATATTGTTGAAATAGCCATATCTACAAGGCCAGATTGTATTAAAGATGAGTATTTAAGTTTTTTAAATGAGATAAAAAAAGAAAAGAATATAAATATAACCATTGAGTTAGGCCTTCAAAGTGTTAATTATAAAACATTGGAGAAAATAGAAAGGGGCCATACTCTTGCTGAGTTTATAGATGCCATGTGGATGATTAAAAAATATGATTTTGAAGTTTGTGTTCACATGATATTAAACTTACCTTGGGATACTGAGGCAGATATTATTGAGGGAGCTAAAATATTATCAGCCCTAAGAGTAAATCAGGTGAAATTACATTCCCTATATATTGTAGGAGATAGTGTAATGGGTAATATGTATGAAAATAATGAGTTTAAAATAATACCACTAGATGAGTATGTGGATAGGGTAGTATCCTTCTTAGAATATTTAAATCCTACCATTGCCCTTCAGAGATTGGTAGGAAGGGCTCCTAAGGAAGAAACTCTATTTTGTAATTGGAACACCAGTTGGTGGAAGATTAAAGATTATATAGATGAGAAAATGGAAAAGGAAGATTCTTATCAAGGGAAAAAATTTAATTACTTAGGTGGTAAAGCCTTAAAATAAGTAGATACTTTTGTATCTACTTATTTTATTTTCTCCTGTAGATAAGGTATACTAATAGTTGGGGGGGATTAGTATGGATAATATATTATTAGTATGGGACATTGATGGAACACTAATAAAAAGTCATGGCAGTGGAAGAAAGGCTCTAGATAAGGCTTTTTTTCAGGTCTATGGAATAGAGGATGCTTTTTTAGATATAGATATGGCAGGAAGAATAGATGCAGCCATAGTGGGGGATGCACTAAAAAAACATAGAGTAGAACTTAAAGAAGAATTTTTTATTATATATAAAGAAATCCTAAAAGAAGTAGTAAAGATAAAAGAAAGTGTGGAAGTACTACCTGGAATAAGGGAAATCTTAGAAAATGCAGTAAAGTATAAAAAAATCCATCATGTATTGGGAACTGGAAATATGATTGATGGGGCTAGAATTAAATTGAGCTCCCATGAATTAAATTCATATTTTCCAACAGGGGGATTTGGAGACCAATTAATGGAGAGATGGGAAGTTATTAAAATGGCCATAGAAGAAGGAGAGAGACACTATAACACAAAATATGAAAAGGAAAACATATATATAGTTGGTGATACTCCTAGGGACATTGAATGTGCAAAAATATTAGGAACAAAATCTATTGCAGTGGCCACTGGAAATTATGAATATGAAGTACTAAAAGAACATGAGCCAGACTACATTTTTCATGATCTTCTTGAGACAAAGGGATTTTTCCATTTGCTCTAGGTAATCTCCTATACAATAGATTGTCAAGTTGACAATAGGAAAATATGAGAGTATAGATTGTAAAAATATGATATAATTATTGGGGGATATTGGATAGAAAAAATAATTAACTAGGTCAGCTCTAATTAAGATTGAGAATTAGGGTTAGGAATTACGTACATATTTTAAAAAAATTGGCATATAATAAATAGGTTGTACATGGAAAATTGCATTAAGTGAATTAGGGGTGAGCTAAGAATGAGACAGTGGAAAAATATATTAATACCATATGAACAGGCAATAGGGGAGCTAAAAGTTAAGTTCAAAGCCATTCGCGCTGAGTATAGAAAACGAAACGAATATTCACCTATAGAGTTTGTGACAGGAAGGGTAAAGAGAGTCTCTAGTATTATAGAGAAAGCAAAAAAATATGGAATAGATGAAAAGAATATTGAACAAGAGATTGAAGATATAGCTGGAATAAGAATAATGTGCCAATTTGAAGATGATATCTATAGGGTTTTAGAATTGATAAAAGCAAGAGATGGTAAGGATTTAACTATAGTATATGAGAAGGATTATATTAATAATCAAAAGGATAGTGGATATAGAAGTTATCATGTGATTATTAGATATCCAGTTCAAACTGCCTATGGAGAAAAAAACATATTAGCAGAAATACAAATACGTACTTTAGCAATGAATTTTTGGGCTACAATTGAACATTCTGTAAACTATAAGTACAAAAACGATATTCCAGAAAACATCAAACTTAGATTGAAAAAATCTGCTGAGGCAGCCCATAGATTAGATGAAGAAATGTTAAAAATTAGAGATGAAGTAATAAATGCACAAAAATTATTTGAATTAAAATCCAATACCGTATCTACCATAGTAAGCAATATTCAATTGCTTAGAACCTTAGGGAGACACGATAAAGCCGAATATTTTCAAGAAAAATTTGATGAGTATTGGTTAGATACTAATTTAATAAATTTAAATAAGTTAAATGAAGATATTAAGGTTGCAATAGAATTATAAGTGTACATAATAAGATGATTTATTTCAACTTTTAAATATGAATAGTTTGTGAATAAAAATAAGGGGCAACAATAATTGCCCCTTATTTCTTTTTCTTCTTTTTAGTTTTCTTCTTTTTTATGGAATAACCAAAATGACCAATAGATTCTTTTAAAGAATAATATTGACCATGGGAATAACAGATGGGCCTAGCCTTATCTAGATGGAATTTACCCTTCTCATCCATATAATAATCATCCACATTAACGGCAACAACTTCTCCTATAAACATGTCATGGGATCCAAGTTTTACAATTTCTTTTAATTTACATTCAATATTAACGGGACTCTCTCCTATTAGAGGAGCCGATACTTGGGTGGCTTTCTCTGGAGTTAAGTTCATTTCTTTAAATTTATTTACGTCACGTCCAGATTTTACACCACAATAATCAGTGGCACGAGTTAGTTGTTCTGTTGTTAAGTTTATTACGAATTCACCTGTTTCTTTTATAATGTCATAAGAGTGTCTTTCAGGTCTTATGGATATATAAGCCATAGGTGGATTAGTACATATGGTTCCTGTCCAAGCAATAGTAATTATATTATAATTTTCTTCATTATTACCACAACTAACCATGACTGCTGGAACAGGATATATCATATTACCTGGTTTCCAAGTAGTTTTAGACAATTATATCACTCCTAAAGTACAGTCATAACTTCTTCAATATCTTTTCTAGGTGGGAATTTCACTTCACCCTCAGGTACTCCTAGAGGAGTCATAGCCATTAGGGAGAATCCTTCTTTACCTAAGTTTATGTAATTTTCTATTTTTCTTACAGCATAGTTTGGACTAGTCATCCAGCAAGTACCATAGCCCATATCAGTAGCTGCAAGCATTAAATTTTGAATAGCTGCACCAATATTTTGAACAGCTGGATTAGGTTTTGTTAAAGCCTCTATCTCTTCTTGTGGTGCATTAATATCTTGTAGTATATTAAGTCCTGTTGGCTCATATGGTCCTCCATATACTAATATAAGAGCAGGAGCCTTTCTAAATAAAGTTGCAAATCTTAAAAATTTAGTAAAGGATGCCTTTGCCTTTTCATCTGTCATTTCATCAGCTATTTCAGCATTTCTTTCTTCTACTAATTTTGCAATATGATCTATTTTTTCCTTATCATTTACTACAACAAAATGCCAGTTTTGAATGTTCTTACCAGATGGAGCACTAGTGGCACACTTGATTATTTCTTTAATATCCTCCATAGGAACTTCCTTTTCAGAGAACTTTCTAACGCTATGACGTTCAAATAACAAACTTCTTTTATTCATGAGACATTACCTCCATTTATTTAGTTTTTCAAGTCACATTATATATTATTGAAAAAATTAATTCAAACTTTATTTTTTCTAATGAATTGTTAAGAAGTTATAGATTTATCATGTCTAAGCTAGCTTTATGAGAGTCTATTTCAGGAAAATATATTTGAATTTTTATCCATCTAAGTCGCCTGTCACATGAGAAAGTGTGAATTTTAAAATTAGGTTCATGTATCATGTTTACTATACTTAGGATATAGTGACGCTCCAGATTCCTAAAAATTAAAATATATTTACCCTCATAGACAAATTACTGTATAAGGAAAGTTCTAATTTGACAAATCTATAGACATAATATTAATGATAGGTTGTTATAGCTTTTAGGATATAATATAATGTATAAGTTAGAATTGAAAAAAAGATTAAGTAGGTGAGGCAATGTCTTTATATGCTATAGGAGATTTACATTTAAGTTTTAGCACTGAAAAACCAATGGATATATTTGGTAAGAATTGGATAGATCATCATATAAAAATAGAGGAAAGCTGGAGAAGTAAAATAACTAATGAAGATACGGTGTTGATTCCAGGAGATATATCTTGGGCCATGAGTTTAGAAGATGCAAAGATAGATTTAGAGTGGATAGATAAGCTACCTGGGAAGAAAATATTACTTAGGGGAAATCATGACTATTGGTGGACATCCCTAAAAAAGATGAATGGCCTATTTGAAAGTATGGTATTTGTACAAAATAACCATGTTGAATATGAGGATTATGCCATATGTGGTACTAGGGGATGGCTTTGTCCTAATGATAATAAATTTACAGATCATGATCAAAAAATATATGACAGGGAATTACATAGATTAAAGTTATCACTAGATTCAACTAAAAGGGATAAGATCATAGTTATGACTCATTATCCTCCAACTAATGATAAATTACAAGATTCAGGATTTACTAAAATATATGAAGAATATAATGTAGAGAAAGTTATATATGGTCATCTTCACGGAAGACATTCATATAATACGGGACTTAAAGGAAATTACAACAATGTGGAATATGTATTAACATCTTGTGATTATTTGGATTTTAATCCAGTTAAAATATTATAATGAAGATTAATAAGGGCAGTTGCAGGTTTTGCAACTGTCCTTATTAATTTTGTCTATAAAAAATGAAAGAAATAAATCAAAGTTAGTTATAAATTAAACAATATCAAATATAATATAGAGAAATGATTATATTTATCATAGATCGGAAGGGGATATAAGTTAATTACTACATAAAAACAAGGAAAAAGGTCGAAAAGGCATTGATAAAAAAATATCAAAAAAAACACAAAAATGTGTTGCGAATAATTCTCATATGTAGTATCATGTATACAAGAACAAAACACTGTATACAAAAACTCGACATTGTATACAATATACCTTCCCGCGAGGATAAAAGGAGGATATGGATTATGAACCCATATAAAGGATTTATAACAGGAAAATGGCAAAAAGAAATTAATGTGAGAGAATTTATTCAAAAAAATTATAAGCCATATGAGGGAGATGATTCTTTCTTAGTAGGCATAACTGATAAAACAGATAGACTATTTTATAAAGTAAGGGATTTATTTAGAGAAGAGACTAAGAAAAATGGAACATTAGATATAGATACAAAAACAGTATCAACAATCGTATCTCATGAGGCTGGATATATAGATAAGGATTTAGAAGTTATAGTAGGTCTTCAAACGGATGAACCTCTTAAAAGATCTATTATGCCATTTGGTGGAATTAGAATGATGGCTAATGCTTGTAAAGAATATGGATATGAATTAGATCCTACAATAGAAGAAACTTTTACTAAGTATAGAAAGACTCATAACCAAGGAGTATTCGAAGCTTATACACCAGAGATTAAATTAGCTAGAAAAACTGGAGTTATAACTGGTCTTCCAGATGCATACGGAAGAGGACGTATCATAGGAGACTACAGAAGAGTAGCACTATATGGAGTAGATAGATTAATTGAAGATAAAAAAGATCAATTAGCTTCTCTTGAATTAGACTTCATGTTAGAAGATACAATAAGATTAAGAGAAGAGATTTCAGAACAAATTGCTTCTTTAAAAGAATTAATAGAAATGGGGAAATCTTATGGATTCGATATTTCTAAACCAGCAGTAGATTCTAAGGAAGCCATCCAGTGGACATATCTTGGATATCTTGCAGCTATTAAAGAGCAAAATGGTGCTGCTATGAGTATTGGTAGAGTAGCAACTTTCCTAGATATTTACATGGAAAGAGATTTAGATAATGGAATTTACAATGAAGATGAGTTACAAGAAATGATGGATCATTTCGTAATGAAGTTAAGAATGGTAAGATTCTTAAGACCAGAAGCTTATAACCAATTATTCAGTGGAGACCCTAACTGGGTAACAGAAGTTATTGGTGGTATGGGAACAGATGGAAGAACATTAGTAACTAAGAACTCCTTTAGAATATTAAATACATTATATAACCTAGGACCAGCTCCAGAGCCAAACTTAACAGTTTTATGGTCTAAGGATATGCCAGAAGGATTTAAGAAGTTCTGTTCTAAGGTTTCTATTGATACTTCATCTATTCAATACGAAAATGATGACTTGATGAGACCATATTGGGGAGATGACTATGGTATTGCATGCTGTGTATCTGCCATGAGAATAGGAAAGCAAATGCAATTCTTCGGAGCTCGTGCTAACTTAGCTAAAGCATTACTTTATGCTATTAACGGTGGAGTTGACGAAAAGTTAAATATCCAAGTTGCACCTAAGTTTGCAAGAATTGAATCTGAGTACTTAAACTATGACGAAGTAATGGAAAAGTTTGACAAATTAATGGATTGGTTAGCTAAGACTTATGTAAATGCTCTTAACGTTATCCACTACATGCATGATAAGTATTCTTATGAAAAACTTGAAATGGCTCTACATGATAGGGACATATTAAGAACTATGGCTTGCGGAGTTGCTGGATTATCAGTAGTTGCTGACTCATTATCTGCAATTAAGCATGCTAAAGTTAAGACTATAAGAAATGAAGAAGGATTAGCTGTAGACTTTGAAATCGAAGGAGAATATCCAGCATTCGGTAACGATGATGATAGAGCAGATGATATAGCTAGAGACTTAGTTAAGATATTCATGGATAAGATTAGAAAGCGTAAGACTTACAGAAATGCAACTCCAACTATGAGTATATTAACTATCACATCAAATGTAGTATATGGTAAGAAAACTGGTAACACTCCAGATGGAAGAAAATCAGGAGAGCCATTTGCACCAGGAGCTAACCCAATGCACAAGAGAGATAAAAAGGGTGCCATTGCATCTATGAACTCTGTGGCTAAATTACCATATGAACACAGTGAAGATGGAATCTCATATACATTCTCAATCGTTCCAGGAGCTCTTGGAAAGTCTGAAGATGAGAGAATTAACAACTTAAAAGGTTTACTTGATGGATACTTTATCCAAGATGGACACCATATTAATATTAACGTATTTGATAAGGAAACATTATTAGATGCTATGGAGCACCCAGAAGAATATCCTCAATTAACAGTAAGAGTTTCAGGATATGCAGTAAACTTTATTAAATTAACTAGAGAACAACAATTAGATGTAATTAGCCGTACATTCCATAGCCAAATGTAGGAGTGATTAAAATGAGTAAATCTGCTTATGTACATTCTGTAGAGACTTGTGGAACAGTAGATGGACCAGGAATTAGATATATATTATTTTTAAAAGGATGCCCACTAAGATGCAAATACTGCCATAATCCAGATACATGGATTAATGAGGACGGAGAAGAAAAGTCTGTGGATGAGATTATGAAAGAAGTGAGAAGATATAAAAGTTATTTTCAAGCTTCTGGTGGCGGTATAACCGTATCTGGTGGGGAGCCCACCCTACAAGCTGATTTTGTAGGAGAACTGTTTAAACAATGTAGGGAAGAAGGAATCCATACTTGTTTAGATACATCGGGCTATTGTGAAATAGAAGATGTTAAAGAGCTTTTAGAAAATACAGATTTAGTCTTATTAGACATTAAGCAGATAGACAACATTAAACATAGAGAATTGACCGGAGTAGAAAATATAAAGACTTTACAATTTGCAAAATACCTAGAAGAACAAAATATCCCCGTATGGATCAGATACGTATTAGTTCCCCAGCATACGGATGATACAAAGGATATTGAAGATTTAGGGAAATATTTAGGAACACTAAGTAATATTCAGAGGGTAGAGGTACTTCCATATCACGAAATGGGTATATCTAAATGGGAAAGTATGAACATGGACTATCCATTAAAAGGTATAACCTCACCAAGTAAGGAATCGGTAGAAAAAGCAAAAGATATATTAAAAAAACATAACCTAGAAGTCTATTAGACTTCTAGGTTTTTAATTAAATTTAGTCATAAATCTATCCGTAACGTCAATTATATACTGAAGCATATCTTCTGTTAATCCAGGATAAATACCTAGGAAAAAGGTATTTGTCAATACATTATCTGTATTATTTAATTTATCTGCAATTCTATAATCTATATGTTTATAAGCAGGATGTTTTAAGATATTACCTGTAAACAACATTCTTGTTTCTATCATATTATCTTCAAGATAGGTAACCAAATCTTTTCGTGTAAAACCAGAATTTTTTCTTATAGTTAAAGGGAATGAAAACCAAGAAGGATCAGCTTTTGGCAAAGTTATTGGAAGGATAAATTTATCTTCATATTTCTTAAAAAAGTTGTATAGAATATTAAAATTATATTTCCGTTTTTCAGTAAAAGCGGGAAGTTTTTTCAATTGCTCTATGCCAATAGCACATTGAATATCAAGCGGTTTTAAATTATATCCTATATTGGTATAAACATATTTATGGTCGTATCCATAGGGTAAATTTTCATATTTGTGTTTAAAACGTTTGCCACAAACACCGTTAGGGTTACTTTCTCCAGTTTGACAATAGCAAGCTCTTCCCCAATCTCTTATAGATAAAGCCTGCTTATATAAATTTATATTATTAGTAAGAATAGCTCCACCTTCTCCCATAGTCATATGGTGAGCGGCATAAAAGCTATAGGTTGAAAAATCACCAAATGTTCCGCAAAGTTTATTATCATATTTAGAATCTAGAGCATCACAAGTATCTTCTATTATATAAAGATTATATTTTTTAGCTATTTGAATGATCTTATCCATTTCTGCTGGATTTCCTAGCGTGTGAGCGAATACAATTGCTCTAGTTTTATCTGAAATAGCTGCTTTAATCTTTGATGCATCTATATTGTAGGTTCCTTCTTCAACATCAATCAATACAGGGGTTAAGTTATTTTGAATAATAGGGTTAAAGGTTGTGGGAAAAGCCATAGCTGTAGTTATAACTTCATCACCAGGTTTGATTGGATTTTCTATATTAGGAGAACATAAGGCACTCAATGCAACTAAATTAGCCGATGAACCAGAGTTTGTAACTAACCCATATTGCATATTCATATATTTAGTAAAATCATTAATAAACTTACGACCTTCTTTACCTAATGTGAGCCAAAAATCTAAGGCTGAATCTATTAATGCAACCATTTCATTTTCATCAAATACACGACCAGAATAATGAATTTTAGTTTTACCAGGAATAAATCCTTCTTTTGATTTTCTAATTTTGTAGATTTCAACAACTCTATTAACTATTTCATTCCTTATTGTTTGTTCAGTTTTCATAGTAATGAATCCTCCTATAAAGCTATACTTCAAAAAAAGTACTATCTTTAGTAAAATTTTTATAAGCACATATATAAGCATTGACTATATCATATATATAATCTCTAATTTATTTACATCCTGTTTAAGATGTATTAAATAAAATATTTAAGATTTAGAAATTCAAAATTAAACTTTAATCTTTTTTTTCCACCATTCAATTGTTTCATCTAATCCTTTATCTAAATCATAAGATGGAATCCATCCTACCTCATCTTTAAGTCTTTTAATATCTGCTACAATTAAAGGTGCTTCATTTGGTAATGTCTTAACATCTCCTAAATAAATTGAATTTTGCTTACCAATTTTCATACTAATTTTCATAAATATATCTTTTAATTTCACAGGATTACCTGTACCAATATTTACAGCTCCCTCCACACTGCTTTCAAGCAGTGCTATTAATGCAGAAGCAACATCATAAACATATGAATAATCTCTTATTTGATTGCCGTGAGAACAGTGAGCTACTTCTCCTTTCAAAAGATTACTTATTACATAAGATATAACTCTATTAGAGTTGTCATGTGGGCCATATGAATAAAAAATTCTGCCCCAAGCTAAACTTAAACCATTCTTTATAGAATAGCTTCCTACAATATTATGAAGACTTGCTTTGCAAGTTCCATATAATGAACAAGCTTTTAGAGGTGTTAAATGCTCATTCAAATAACCATAATTTAAATCATACTCAAAACAAGTTCCTGCAAATACTGCTCTTTCACCACCGTATTTATTAAAATTTTTAATAATTTCAATACTAGATTGAACCCATATTAAATTATTGGGCGAATTTCTATATTTATTTGGAGTAAGATCCCAAGCTAAATGTAATAGATGTGTAGGCATCACTTCTCTAAATAATTTATCTATTTCATGTAAATTTGTTAAATCTACACAGTGCCATACAACATTATTGTTCTTTGATTTAAAAGTTCTTGAACTTACTGCATGAACCTTATATCCTTTTTCAATCAATAAATTTAGAGTATTTGTCCCAATAAAACCACTGGCACCTGTAATTAAAACCTTCTTCATAGTTTAAAAACCTCCTATAAGTTACTCTGTAAGGTTTTACAGTAACTCTATCTATCATTTAGAATATTCGTTTATTTGATCTAAACATAATTTATATATATTTTCATTTTTGTAGTTTTTATACCAATAAACTGTATATGCCAATGCTTCTTCAATATTTAATTTTGGTTTCCAATGAAGATAAGTTTTAGCTTTAGTACAATCTAAATTTAATAGAGTAGCTTCATGGGGCTCCTTTTTATGAGACAAGTCTATCCATGTACCACTTCCCCATTTATCGATTATAGTGTTTACTATAGTTTCAACAGTAACAATTGACTCAAAATCAGGACCAAAATTCCAGGCACCGGAATAATTAACGCCGTGGAAATACATTTGTTTACCTAAAAGTAAATACCCATATAAGGGTTCAAGTACATGCTGCCAGGGCCTTATTGAATTTGGATTTCTAATCTCTATTTTTTTATTACTATACAATGAGCGTATACAATCAGGAATTAGGCGGTTCTTTGACCAATCACCACCTCCGATGACGTTGCCTGTTCTAACAGATGATATAGCTTTACCATGTTCTTTATATTTATTAGGATTAATAAAAGAATTTCTATATGAATCTATAAGAATTTCAGCACAGGCTTTACTGGAACTATAAGGATCATAGCCCCCTAATGGATCAGTTTCTCTATAGCCCCAGATTTGTTCTTTATTTTTATAACATTTATCAGTTGTTATTATAACTCCAACTTTAACAGAGTTTGTATTTTTAATGCATTCTAAAACATTAAATGAGCCTATAACATTTACGTCATAGGTTTCTTTTGGAATTTTATAAGATAATCTAACTAGGGGCTGAGCAGCTAAGTGAAAAACTATTTCAGGTTTATATTTATTAAAAATATATTTAAGCTTTTCTTCATCTCTAATATCAGCACGTATATCTACCATTTTGTTTTCTAAATTACAAACAACAAAATTACCATTAGTGGTATAAGGGTCCAAACCATAACCTATTACTTTTGCACCTAATTTTTTAAGCCAAATGGAGAGCCAAGAACCCTTAAATCCTGTGTGACCTGTAACTAAAACTGTTTTTCCTCTGTAAAAGCCTTTAAGGGAGTATTTATTGTTTATATCCATACCTTCCAAGGGGTATCACCACTCTCACAAAGTTTATTTACTCTTTGAACATCTTTAAAAGTATCTATTGATGTCCAAAAACCGTTGTGTTCGTATACAGCAAGTTCATTAGTTTTACATAAATTTTTTAGTGGATCTTTTTCAAATGGACAATCATTCTCAGGAAAATAATTAAAAATTTCTTTATTTAAAACCATAAAACCTCCATTTATTAGGTCTTTTAATACGGGTTTTTCACTAAAGGAGGTTACTATACCATTTTCTATTTTTAGGATCCCAAAAGGAGAGGTGGGATGGACACCAGTAAGGGTTGCAAGCCTTTCTTTTTTATTGTGGTGTTGTATAAGCATATTAATATTCACATTACTTAATCCATCTCCATAAGTTAGCATGAATTTATCTTCTTTAATATAATCTTTTATTTTTTTTATTCTACCTCCAGTAAGGGTGTCTGAGCCTGTATCTACCATTGTGATATTCCATTCTTCTTTTTCAAGATAATGATATTCTAAATTATTATTACTGGTATTTATAGTGAAATCATTATTTTTCCAATACATTCCCATAAAATATTGTTTGATCATTTCTCCTTTATAGCCTAAGCATAATATAAAATCATTAAATCCAAAATATGAGTATATTTTCATTATATGCCATATGATCGGCTTTCCACCAATATTGACGAGAGGTTTAGGACGATATTCAGTTTCTTCACGCATTCTTGTGCCCTTGCCACCACAGAGTATTACCACTTTCATAATATCACCTGCCATTTTTGAATTGTTATATCGTTCTGCTTTAGTATATTCAAAAAAATTATAGAATGTGTAGTGATTAATTTTTTATGGGCAATAAAGATTTGTATCGAATCAGTTTAAATTATTTTTAAAGTATCTTTAAGGTTTTATCATGAGTGTTAGAGAAAACTTTTGGCAAAACCAAGCCATCAGAGGGGAAAAATCGGCTTTTCACAACTTTATGGCAAATACATATAAATGATTGTATAAAGAACAATTGAAAATAATTGAGGAAATTTTAAAAGAATGCCAGCAGTAGTTTGAATATTTAGTAGAGATGAATATAAGAAGTTTGCTATGGAAAGTAGAATAGGAGGATAATTAATGGATGAAAATGTAATATTAAGTTTTTGTATTCCAACATATAATAGAGCTAATCGCGTGTGTGAGTGCGTGAATGAAATTTTAAAATACAAAGGAAATGAAATTGAAGTAGTTGTTTCAGATAATAATTCGCCAGATTCAACTTATGAGGATTTAAAAAAAATATCTGATAGTCGTTTTTTCTATTATAGAAATGATTCAAATTTAGGAGTCGGAAAAAATGTAATAAATACATTTAAAAAAGCAAAAGGAAAATATGTTTTTTTAATGAGTGATGAAGATTTTGTGAATATTGAACTTATTCCAAAGATTTTAGAAATATTAAAATCAAACAAAGGGTTATCAATATTAACGGGGTCCATACAATTTAAGGAGTCTCAAAAATATTATTGGAGATATAAAAATTCATTTTTTAAAAAAGGATCACAAGCACTATTAGGTTTTGCATTTAAGAAAAATTACTTTTCGGGATCTATTTACAATAAAGAACTTATTGATTTTGATAATATATGGAATGATTTATATGTATGTAAGGCATATCCTAATTTATGTGTAGAAGTTTTATTGTGTCTAAAAGGAGATGTGCATACCATAGCTAATCCAATTTGCTTTTATGCAGAACAAGAAAAAGAGAGTTATATAGATAAGCTAAAAGGTAAGAACTTTAATGATTTTGAACCCAGATTAGAGCAACATAGAGATTTTACACAAATAGTAAAAGGTATAGAAATTGATTTTGTCACTAAAGTAAACTTATATGCATTTCTGTGTTATAAATTGATTTATAATGTTAGTATCATAAAACAAATAAAAAATAAAAAAAATGAAGAGATGCTAGACTTATTAGCACGAGCAAAGCAATTTGCGATGGAAAATATTTTTGAAATTGCAATAGAAAACAGTGTAGTAATGAAACTAGAAAATTATATTGAACAAGTATTCAATCAATTTGCAGCACCTTATTTATAAAATGAAAAAGGGAGAAGAGGGTATGTATAGGGGTTTTTATGTAAATGTATAAAATTCTGACTAGATTCTAAGGAAATATCATTTATGCAAAACCTTAAAAATATGAAGATTAAAGAATTAGCTATGAGTTGAAAATCTGTTGGATAGCTCTAGGAAATAATTTAAGGATATAAGCGTGTTGTATATGCATTAGTTTATCGTGCAAAGGACATAACTTTGATAGATGAAGAAGTATCAAGGATTTATGAAAAAATATCAAAAGCTCTAGAAGAAAAATTTAGTGGAACTTTAAGAGAATAAATGAAAAAAGGTTAGCCAGAAATAGCTAATCTTTTTTCTAGGAATGTATAAAGTTTTGAATAAATAGTCATCTACTTAATTAGTACTTAATTGGAATTATTGGCCATTTACACAAAACTTTATACATTCCTTAAAATCTCCAATAAGTGTTTTTTCATTTACAACAAGAGAAAAGTATTGATTATTTGGCTTTTTCTTTTTTATATGTATCTTATATATCGCCTCTTTGATTTTTTGTACTGTTTCTTTAATATGAAATCATATTCTCATTTTTGCTCAATATCTTCAATCATGTTATTAACTTTATTCATTTTCATGCGTTCTTCTTTAGAATATCCAAATATATTTCGGATAGAATTTCTAATAATATCACTATCTAATACCTGCACTTTTTTTCCTTCTTCTACAAGAATTTTTTCAATTTCTTTTGCTAATATATTTTTACCTGAACAGCTTAATCTAGTAAGCCATATAGTGTATGTATGAGACATAACATTACTTCCTGTTATTAGCCAATGTATTTATCTTCTTGATTTATTATAGTAAGTTATAATTTTTTTGTTCTACTTATTAAATAATTTAATAGTTACTACTTTACTTTTATGTGCGTGTGTGTGAAACGATTACATGATAGAAGTAGGTCAAAACTGGAAATTTACTTAAAGAGATGTAGCACCTATTATTGCCGCATACATATAAATGATTATAGAAAGAGAAGTTAAAGATATTTGATACAAGCCATAAAGAAACTTATCTTGATTATAGATTAAGAGGTGATTAAAGCGAATTATAAAATAAAAAAGTATCAATAATGGGTATAACTGGAATTATTGTGAAGAAATTATTGAAGAAATTTTAAAGCAAGACCCTAGTGTAGTTAGAATTCTTAGTAGAGATGAGTATAAGCAGTATATTATGGCCAGTGAAATAGGGAATAGAGAAAACATTAGATTTTTGATAGGAGATGTAAGAGATTACGATAGAGTAGAGAGAACTTGTCGAGAGATGTTATGGGTTCAAGAGGCTAAACTGAAAGATTTAGCAGAAGTAGTTATTGAAGAAAGCTGTAAAAAATATGATATTGAATTAACTAAAGTAAAATATGGGAAGTTATAGTTCACACAATATGGAGCACATATTAAAAGATGAAGTTAGGGAATTAGCTATAAATGAAAAGTTAATATAGAAATACTGTTAATTCATTAAGATACAAAAGCAGTAGATATATTTGGCAAAGATGTGAGTACTAGCGCAGCTTTTTTAGGAATGAAATATCTTTTCCAACGTATTATTGAAGATTATTCTGAGATTGAGTTTATCGAAGCCACAGAAGGTGGTTTGCGTATAGAGAGAGCAATAAATAAAACTTTTAAAGAAGATTTAGATGTGGCTAGATTATTAAAAAACAGAAGTTTATCAATACATGGATTTATTAAGTCAGTTAATTGATGAGTATTATAAGGAAAATAAAGAACTACTTTCAAGAGGCAGTTCATAGATCCAATATATTTAATGACTTTATAAAGAATGGTAGGAGGAGAAAAAAATTGGAACATAAAAAACCTAAACTTATAGCTGAAATAGGATGTAATCATATGGGGGATATGGAAATAGCAAAACAATTTATAAAAATGGCATCAGTTTTTTGTGAGGTTAAAACTGTAAAATTTCAAAAAAGAAACAATAGAGAACTTTTGACACCAGAACAGTATGGTGCACCTCATCCTAACCCACATAATTCCTATGGTAAAACTTATGGTGAACACCGTGAATACCTAGAATTTAATTTAGAACAACATAAAAAATTGAAAAATTATTGTGAGGAGTTTGGTTTAGTATATGGTTGTTCAGTTTGGGATATGACGTCTGCTAAAGAGATTGCATCACTTACACCTAAATATATTAAAATTCCATCTGCATGTAATAATAATTATGAGATTCTAGAATGGCTTTGCGAAAATTACAATGGTGAAATTCATGTTTCTTTGGGGATGACAACACACAAAGAAGAACAATCTATTATTGATTTATTTAAAGTAAAGAATAGAAATAAGGACTTAATTATTTACAGCTGTACATCAGGATATCCTGTTCCTGTTAAGGATATATGTTTGTTAGAAATAACAAGACTTAAAGAAAATTATGGGCATTTAGTTAAAGAAATTGGATTTTCAGGACATCATAATGGCATTTCTGTGGATATAGCTGCATACACATTAGGTGCATCTATTATAGAGAGACATTTTACATTAAATAGAACATGGAAAGGAACAGATCATGCAGCATCTTTAGAGCCTGATGGATTAAGAAGATTAAATAGGGATTTAAATAATGCGTATAAAGCATTACGATATAAGGCCAGTGAATTGCTTGAAATAGAAAAACCACAAAGAGAGAAATTAAAATTTCGAAAAAAATAACAAATGTTTCTTCAATGATAAATAATTAAATGAATAGAGAAATAATGAGTAATTGTGATGATCATTATTTAACAAATATAAAAAGGTTAGAAGGTATGCTTTATGAAATGTACATTGTGTGATAATCAAAATATAGAATTGATTGACGCTAAAATAAGAAGTATAGACAGTAAAGATATGAAGGTATATAAGTGTATGAATTGTGGAGTGCATTTTTTATATCCTTATATACAAAGGTATGATATTTCTAATCATATTCAATGGCTAAAGAACAAAGTTCCAGGTGGGCAAGGAATGTATAATCATTTATTTACATCGAATTTTAAAATAAGTTATGAAAACATGCTAATTGAACAAGGTAAATCAGATACCGTATTTGCCATATGTAAAATTTCAGATAAAGTTGGTGAGCGAAATGATTAAAATGCCTGATTTTAAAAAAAGTTTTGATTATGAAAATGACTTTTATCTATCTTGTGCTACATCAAGGATTGGAAAACTTTTAGCACATTATGAAATATATAAAAAAACACTTGGGCTGCCAGGTGAAGTAGTAGAATGTGGTGTTTTTAAAGGTGCATCTTTTACTAGATTTGGGGCATTTAGAGATCTGATTGAAAATTCAAACTCAAGAAAATTAATAGGTTTTGATATTTTTGGAAGTTTTCCTGAAACAGAATATGAAGAGGATAAAATAAAGAGAGAACATTTTATAAAAAATGCTGGAGGAGAAAGTATTTCTGTAGAACAATTAGAAGCGATTTTACAATATAAAAGAATAGATAGAAATATTGAATTGATAAAAGGAGATATAACTAAAACAATACCTGAATATCTAGATAAACATCCAGAATTGAAAATATCTTTACTGAATCTTGATACAGATATATATGAGCCTGCTGTCACAATTCTAGAGTATTTATATCCACGAATAGTTAAAGGTGGAATTCTCATGCTGGATGATTATGGAGTTTTTCCAGGTGAAACAAAAGCAGTCGATGACTATTTTATAGGAAAGAATGTTAAAATTGAAAAATTACCCCTTAATGAGACACCTTGTTTTATTATAAAAGACTAAGAATGCTCAAGGAGAGTTTAGATATGGACTATGAAAATATAGCATTTATACCATTAAGAGGAGGAAGCAAATCAATCCCTCTTAAGAATATTAAGATAATAAATGAAAGACCACTAGCCTATTGGACCCTTGATGCTGCTACAACTTGTAAATATATTGAGAAAGTATTTGTTTCTACAGATAGTGAAGAAATAAAAAAGGTTGTAGAAGATTATGATTCTAATAAGATAGCAGTAGTAGGAAGGTCTAAGGAGACTGCACAAGACAATTCTTCTACCGAATCTGCTATGCTGGAATTTGTAAATCAGTATAGTTTCAAAAATATTGTTCTCATTCAAGTCACTTCACCACTTTTAGAAACAGGAGATTTGGATAAAGGATTTGAAATGCTTTTAAATAGAAAATATGATAGTATTCTTTCAGCAGTAAGACAAAAAAGGTTCATTTGGTCAAAGAATACTGATGAAAACTACTATCCTCAGAATTATGATTTTCAGAATAGACCGTTAAGACAAAACTTTGAAGGATACTTAGTTGAAAATGGTGCATTTTATATAACTTCAAAAGAAAGATTATTAGCTTCAAAATGTAGGATTTCGGGTAACATAGGAATTGTTGAAATGAAAGAAGAAACATATTTTGAAATAGATGAGTTAAGTGATTGGATTATAGTAGAAGAACTTTTGAAAAAAAGAAAAATAAACAAAGATGAATTCAAAGAAGTTTTGAAAGATATAAAATTACTGATAACAGATAGTGATGGCGTTTTAACAGATGGTGGAATGTATTACTCTGAAAATGGTGATGAATTAAAAAAATTTAATACCAAAGATGGTATGGGAGTACAGCTTTTAAGAGAACATGGGATAAAAACCATTATTATAACAGGTGAAAATGTTGAAATGGTTAAACGAAGAGGTAAAAAATTAAATATTGAAGAAATATATCTGGGGATAAAGGAAAAAGCTCCTTTGGTTAGGAAATTAGCTAAAAAGCATAATATAGAATTGAGTCAAATAGCTTATATTGGAGATGATATAAATGATTTAGAAGCTATAAAAATAGTAGGCTTTGGATGTTCTATATGTGATGGCATGGAAAAAGTAAAAAATGTTGCTAGATATATAACCAAAACTAAAGGTGGGCAAGGTGCATTAAGAGAAGTAGCAGAGTTAATACTAAAAGCAAAATTGGAAGGGAATTTAATATGAGTGTAAATCAATTCATTATAATAGAAAATGAATCAATAATGAATGCACTAAAGAAAATAGATCTAAATAAAAAAGGTTTCTTAATAATTGTAGATTTAAACAAAAAGGTTTTAGGAACATTAACTGATGGAGATATAAGAAGAGCATTTATTAGTGATAATAATATTACTGATAGTATTATCAACATTTATAATAAGAATTTTAATAAACATAATTACCAAGAAAAATATGCATAAATTATTAATGAAAGATATAAAATTTGATTTAAACTATAATTTTTTATCTATAGATGATTCTATATTAGAGAATGAGATATATAATAGACCCTGGGGTTTTTATAAAACTACTTTCTCAAATCCATACTCCCAATCCAAAATTATTAAAATAAACCCATTGGGTGAATTAAGTCTTCAAGAACATAAGCATAGAGAAGAGCATTGGATAGTAATTTATGATATAGGCGATGTAATTTTAGGAGAATCGAAAAAGAAAGTATCAACTGGTAGTTATATATTTATTCCTAAAGGCTGTAAGCACAAGATAAGTAATCCATCTGAAACGAAGTCTCTTATGATTGCGGAAGTACAACTAGGTGAATACTTTGGAGAAAATGATATTATAAGATATCAAGATATTTATGGAAGAGTATAGTGACAGAGAAGGATTCTCTGTCATATTTTTAGCGATTATTAAGGAAAATAAAATAAGTAGTATAGATAAATTAAAGTTTAAAATAAAATGTGTAAACTCATATTATGCCAATGGATGAGTTTACACATGAAATCTATATAATTTTTTGAGTGTTAGATATGTTGTTTAAAACATATTGGAGTTCTACAAGTGATTTAACCTCATAAAAATTTTCTCTATATGATTTTTTGAATTTTTCATAAAATTTTTCAAACATTACATTCATTTCAGTTTTACTAGCAAAGTTATTTAATAAGTTACTTAATGAAATGAAATTATTGTTTATATCTTTAAATATAATTCGAGTATTAAGAAATGATGATGAATTATATGTCATGATTATTTTATTTTGCTTTTGGGGTTTATTTTCAATATATTCATTTAAATATATTACTTCCCATGGTATATTATGTTCTATAATATTTACATCTAATCCAACAAATTTAAGATTACTATGAATTGGATGTTTTTTTAATAGTACTTTATAATCTTTTGCTGCTTTTATTATACTCATTAACAAATATTTTTCTTCAATATAAGATGTTATATTAGAAGGGGTAAGAGACTGATCTAAAAATAAAATATCCCAATCTTTCTTTTCATGTTTATAGTCAAATATTATGTTTAATTCATCACATATTTCAAATTTTAAATCACTATCAATATATTTTTTAAATTGAATATCTCTCAAAGGTTTATTTAATTTACTTATATAAAGTTGTTTATCAAACAACCATATTTCAGAGACTCTATTAAAATCTAATGTATGATAGTTAAATTTCTTGTTCAAATGTTCATCAAATTCTTTTACAAAGTAAGTCCCTAATCCTTCATCAGTTAAAATAACTTTTGTTTTATCTAATACAGAATTTATTAAATGATAATTAAAATTAGATCCCCACCATGAAAAAGAATGTAATACATCAATATTTTTTAAATCTAGTTCATTTATTTGTTGAAGTACAATATTTAATGTTTGACTATTTTCTTTTGCTAAAATAATTTCATCCCAAATATTTAATTTTTTTAAATTCCCATATGCTTTTCTAACATCACTGCGCCAATCAGAAAGTATGATGATTTTATAGTTACTTTTATATACTGTTTTAGATAATATATATGATACAAATATATGATATGCAGTTAAGCATGAAAAACAAATTACTTTATTATCGTCCAATTTATTTCACTCCTTGATTGATACAGAGTACTGTTCATTTTTTATCTCGTCATTCTTATTAATTAAATGTTCTAATATTTTATGCAATATGGTATTTATTTTTCTTTGATCACGAATATCATGTACTCTAAAGTAACTTAAAGGATCTGATATATATATGACTTTTTCTTTATCAATAGTACTAATCCATGTAAGTAAATTAGCAATAATTTTATCTTGTTTTTCTTTATATATACCAAACTTACTATTTTGTATATCTTTTTCAATATTTTCTATAATTTTTCGGCTAAATAAGGGGCTGATAATTTCATCAATTACATCAGATATTTTTTTCAAAATAAGATTAAACATAAAATTCCCTTTTGTTATTGAACTTTTATCAAATAGTTTTCTCGGTATATCAGAATTTTTTAATTGTTTTCCTTCTGCATCTATTAATTCTCTATAGGATGTTACCAAAGATACATTGTCACATTCTAGAAAATAATTTATCATTATATTAATTCTATCCTTATGATATATATCAGTATCTGATATATAGCTAATATATTCACCTGAACTTAATTTTAAAAGGGTATTTAAAATATTTGTATCTTGGAATATATTACATTTATAGTATTTAATATTAGGATACTTTTTCAAGTAAGGTTTCGTTATTTCCTTGCATTCATTATTTAAGCTTCTGTCAATTACAATTATTTCAATGTTTTTGTAAGTTTGATTTACCACACTATCAAGAGCAGTTTTAAAATAACTGATCCTACCACATGCTTCTACAAAAATACTCACTAATGGAAATATGTCCTTAGAATAGTTACCTAGAAAGATTTTTCTATATTTTTCATTTTCATCGTTAATATGAGTAGCGCCACATTCATGGATGCACCATGGTTCATCTTGTTTAGGAATAACAACTTTATATCCTGATTTGGTAAATTCAAGGCTTTGAGAAATATCATAAAAGCAGTGTCCATCAAAAATGGTTTCTTTCCATGGAATATCATATTGTGTGATCATGATAAGGCTATCTATAGCCTTTACACTTTCATATTCATCTTCTATTTCATTAAACTGTAAAAGTTCAAGTTTTCCAGTTTGATTATCATAAACTTTACCGTACTTATGCTTTGATTTATTCCAGATGCCACTTGTTGGTATTGTTTTTGAACCTAATACCCCAATCATTCCTACATTATTGTTATTTTCAAAAATAGACATAAAATTTTTTATAAGATTTTTATTAATAATAAATACATCTTCATGAATATAAACTTTATATTTGGCATCGGAATCTTGTATCCCTTTATTGTACGCTTTAGTTATACTTTCTACATTTTTAATACATAGAGTTTCAATTTGATAGCCTTCTGGAACATTTAGATTTTTTATATATAATAATGTTTCTTTATATATATCTTCATTATCAACATAAGTTATAAAACAGATTTTTTTGTTATCAGCCATTAATTTTCACCCTTTTCTTAAAATTGCTGTAAATTAATTTACAGCAATTTATCAATTTTTGCACAAATTTTTACCCAACTAAATTTTTCATATGCATAATTTTGTACTTCATTACATACTCTTTTTAATTTTGTTTCATTGTGGCAAGCATGTATTAAGAGTTGTGATAATTGCTCAATATTATCTATTTCAAATATATCTCCATATTTTTGGTTATCTGTAATATCATTTGCAGATACTATATTTGAACTTATAATATAACATCCTGAGCTTATAGCCTCAGCTAATGCTATACAAAAGGATTCTGATCTTGAGGTTAAACAAAATATTTTTGATTTGTCATATTCTTTTTTCAGTCTTTCTCTATCTATTATTTTGCCAGTAAATATTATTTTGTCTTTGAGGTTGGGGCTTTCTTTAAAAAAATTTTCAATATAGGTTTCAAATCCCTTTTCAATTGAACCTATTATTTTTAGTGTCCAATTAGGAATATGAGTACTTGCAATTTTAAAAGCTTCCATTAATATTTCTGTAGCTTTTAAATTATTTCCAATTCTTCCAACAGTGCAGATAATATTTTCTTTTTCCTCATATTTAACATCCATTCTATTTTCATAATCATAAGCAAAAAAGCCATTGGGAATGTATGCTACTTTCAAAGACCAATTTTTATTTATATATTCATATAGTTCTTTTGTTTCTACACTTATTAAATCACATTGATTTAGTATATTTATATTCGTTTTATTGAAAATTTTATCAAAGTTTTTGTTTTTAATTCTTACATTTTCATCTAATTTTAAGTAAACTTTACCTTTGGGGTTTATATATTTATAAATTTTTATCCAATTAAATGTTCTTGGAATTAACCAATAAATTTGTAATATATCTATTTTTTTTGCATTTTGAGCTAGATAAGAATATCCATTTATATTGGTATCATGCCAGAAATTGCTACCATCAGCATACTTGCCTATATAGTCAATTTTTAGGCCTTTGACTTCTTTATATAAATAAGGAAGATTCTCTCCCTTATAGGCTGCAATACGTGAATCATATCCAAAATATTTATGCATGACATATGGAATCATTCCATAATCCTTAATTAGATAGTGATTTGCACATTCTGGTGATAATACAACGAATCTTATTTTTTTATTTTTTTCTTTATTATATTTAGGAGAATATTCTGTTAAATAATGATCTAAAAAAAGTTTCTTATAGTGTTCATAGTTGTTATTAATAGTAACGATTCCACAGTCATGTATGCACCATGGTTCATTCTGCTTTGGAATGGCAATATCATATCCTGATTTACTAAATTCAACACATTGAGAAATATCATGAAAATGCTGCCCGTCAAAAATGTCTTCTCTCCATGTAATGTCATACTGGGTGATCATGATTAGCCCATCTATAGCTTTTACGCTTACACATTCATTTTCTACTTCATGAAGCTGTAAAAGTTGCATTTTTCCAGTATGACTATCGTAGACCTTCCCATATTTGTCAGTTGATTCGCTCCATATTCCGTTAACAGGTATCTTTTTTGAACCTACTACACCTATCATGCCTATATTCTCGTATTTTTCAAATATATTTATAAAATCTTTTATAAAATTTTTATTGGTAATAAATACATCTTCATGAATATAAACTTTATATTTGGCATCTGAATCTCTCATTGCTTTGTTATATGCTTTAGCTATATTTTCTGCATTTCTAAAACATAAAGTTTCAATTTGATAACCTTCTAAAACATTTAAGTTATTAATATATAATAATGTTTCTTTATATATATCTTCATTATGAACACAAGTTATAAAGCATACTTTTTTGTTATCAGCCATTAATTGTCACCTTCTATGTTTTTTAATGGGTTTTGAGTTTCAATATTTGCAGACTTAATTTCATATGCTTTAGATGATAAAATATTAGCATACTCATACATGTTTTTTTTAGAAAGGTATAATGCTAATTGATTTAATACTTTTTCTTTTCTTATGATATTAGTATCAATTAGTTCTATAGCAGTATTTAAATTTAATTTAGCATCATGAATCATTTCTATTAAAGATTTCAGACTTTCTTCAACCAATATGTCATTTTCAATTCTTCTTAATAAGAATTTGATGTTTCTACTACCATTATTTGTATCTGTAAAGATTTCTGTATTTTTTGCTCTTACAAAATATCTTTGAAATTGGTATTGGTTAGTCATATCTTTCTCTGTTATATTATTTAATGAGTCTATAAACTTTTTATCATCTTCAGTTGGTTGTTTAGTATTTCCAGTTATTCTTTCGATTTTAAAATTTGCGTTCTTCAACATATTATGAATTTCATCTAATGTAAAGAATTTAATAGATGTTTGAGTATCATGTTTCCAATTTCCATATATTAAATTTCGAATAATTATATAATGCATAATATTAGGAAAGGTAGCTAAAATTTTTCCATCTTTTTTAAGATATTTTCTTATAGTGTTTAAGACATCCAATGGAGCATTTAAATGTTTAAGTTCATTTCCAAATATAATATAATCAAAATATTCTTCTTCATACTCTAGATCATCATTTTCAATATTTATACATTTGACATTTGCAAAGGTATTTGAAATCTCTGCAGCTTTTTCATTTAATTCTATTCCATATAAATTAGCATTTTTATAAATATTTTTTATTTGAAGTAAAGTACCACCACAACCACAACCTATTTCTAATACATTAATTTTTTCAAATTTAAAATGATCCATTAAATTAATTAAATCAATTTGAATATTGAAATAATAAGAGTTGGATAAGCCCCATTTTTCTTCAAATTTCTTTTTATTAAGGGAAAGAAGGTTATTAAATTCCCCTCTATTCTTATTAAAAGAAACACTACCAAAATGATGTATAAATACATCCTTACAAAGCATTAACCTATATCCAGCTTTTTTCATTCTAAAGGAGTAATCATCATCTTCAAAATTTCCAGGTGAAAATCTTTCATCTAATAGGCCTACTTTTTCTATTACTACTTTTTTAATAAGCATACAGAATCCAATTAACCTTAGTCTTTCTTCCCATGCATCTTTATTAGAAACATTATTTCTTTCCGCAAATTCTATCATATCTTCATTAGTTTTGTAGTTAGCTTTGATTGTTTGATAATTAGAAGCGTAATTTGAAATGGCTCCTACGGCGCCTATATCATTAGAACTGTATAAACATTTATTTAAATTTGTAAGCCAATTTGGCGTAACGATTACATCATTATTTAAAAGGAGTATGTTATCACCTTTTGCTATTTCTATTCCTTGATTGCAGCCTTTAGGAAATCCTAAATTTTCTTCATTGAATATGGCTTGAATATCTTCTTGTTCTTTAAGCCACTGAACGGTTCCATCAGTAGAATGATTATCTACAACAATGATCTCATATGTGTCTTTGTCTGTATATTTTCTTATACTATCTATACAAAGCTTTGTATAATTCAATTGATTAAAAGTTAATATGATAATACTTGTTTTCATTGACCCTCAATCCTTCTAATAAGATTTTTGTATTCTTTCTAATACAGTATATTTTTCATATCCAGTTTTGTCACAAGTGTAATAAATTTACATAATATAAACTATGATTAGGTAGACAACTACTAATCGTAGGAAAAATCAAGGAAAGAGGAAAGTAATGCCTAATAATCCTGTCTCATTCGGCTATTGGATTTGTTACGGTAGTCTATATGTATTAAGGAGGGAATAGACTTGCTGTTAAGCTTATGTATGATTGTAAAAAACGAAGAAGATAATCTTCAAAGATGTCTTGAAAGTGTAAAAGATATAGTAGATGAAATGATCATTGTAGATACAGGTTCTACTGATGATACGGTAAAAATAGCTAAAAGCTATGGAGCAAAAGTATTTTACTTTCAGTGGAATGGTAATTTTAGTGATGCAAGAAATTATGCATTTGAAAAAGCAAAAGGGAATTGGATTATGAGAATGGATGCAGATGAAGAATTGAGTGCTACTGATAGAGAAAAAGTTCTACCATTATTGAATAATTCTGATGTAGATGTTTACGTTTTTCAGACATTAAACTATACTGACAATATTTCAGGCATTGAGACAATTACCAATTTGAATATTCGCTTAATAAGAAATCATAAAGGCTATAAATATAAGAATGCAATTCATGAACAACTATATAAGAGCATGGATAGCGCTGAACAAAAAAAATTTGTAATAGAGAAAATCGTAGTTTATCATTATGGATATTTGAATACTATGACTATGAAAAAAAATAAACCTAGTAGAAATATGAAAATTTTGGAAAATATTTTAGAAAAGGATCCTAACAATAATTTTCATTTATATAATATGGGAAATGAATATCTTAGACTTGGAAAATATAAAAAAGCTTTAGAATATTATAAAAAAGTATATAAAAAGATTAACCCAGATCTTTTCTATACTCCTAAACTATTAGCAAAGATGATGTTGGCTTTAGATAGATTGAAGATGTATGAGGAGGAAATGGAAGTATTAAATACTGGTCTTAAGTATTATCCTAAATTTACTGATTTAGAGTATCAAAGGGCATGTTTGTTTCATAAACAAAAGAAATATTCACTAGCTATTAAAGGATTAAAAAAATGTATAAAGATGGGAGAGCCTCCTGTAAGTCTAAAGACCCTTAATGATGTTGGTGGTTATAGGGCATATTATGCATTAGCAGAGATTTACTCTAAACTTGGAGATTATGATGAAGCTTATAATTATTATATAGAAACAATTAAAGCAAAGTCTAACTATCATATGCCCCTTTATAGAATTGCTGAAAATTTAGAGAAAAGGGGAAAAGAGATAAATGTAATGAAGGCTAGATTAGAGAGATTTTTTGGTAAAAGTTTAAATGAAGGTGCATATGCAAAACTTGGGGATATATTCTATGGAATTGAAAAATATGATGTTTCCCTTGAATATTTCTTGAAGGCCCAAGAAATTGTAAATACAGATAAAAACTTATATTATTGTTTAGGACTAACTCAGATGCATCTTAAAAATTATGAAGAAGCCTATAAATGGTTTGAAAAAGTTGAAGAAGGAGACCGTTATGAACAGGCGATATATAAAATGATACTTTGTGATATTCTTTCTAATAATATGGAGAATGCTGAAAAGTTACTTGGTATTGCAAATACTTTCGAAAGTAAGAATATGACAATTGTGTATAAATCTTTTAAAAACTTGGTAGAGGATAAGGAGTGTGAAATCATAAGCAACGACAAAGAAGAATCTAAAGAGTTTTTAGATATTATTTTTATTCTATTAAATCTTATTATTAAAGTTTCAACGCCTGAAATATTTGAAAAATCACGACAGCTATTAAATCTTATTGATAATGATGAGGCTTCATTAAAACTTGCAAAGCTTTATTACAATAAAGGATATAGTAATTTAGCTTACCAAGAATTTATAAGATCAATAAAACTGTTTGACAAAATAGATAAAGAAGGATTGGAAATGATGGGAAATATACTAGATATACCTAGTTCAGTCACAATATAAAAATTGAGCGAAGATATATTATAGGTAAAATTCCTTTAAAGGATACTACTATTAATAGTAGTATGTCATTTGAAACCTTTTTTCCTAAACACATGTAATTATACATACCAAATACTTTGTACGGTTCTTTTAGACTGATTTGGGATGGTTCTGTTTATGGTCTTATCATATGATATAATTATAGTGTGAAAAATAAAAATAGGAACTAGGTGAGATTATGACATATTATAAAAAAGATAATGTCTTTAAGCAATTCTTTGAGAATAGGGAATATCTTATAGCTCAATTTAAAAAGGGAGATTTGACCAAAAGGGAGTTTATAGAAGAACACTTTTATTTTATACAAAGGTTAAACTTAAAGCCCTTTAAATATAGGATAGATTCCTTTGAAAAGGGTCTTTATAATTATCAATATTATAATATGCTTGCAAAATATAATTATATGAAATCAAAGGATAAGAAAATCATAGAGAAGCATCCTACCATGGCTCAGGAGTTTAGGAGAAAGGCAAATCACTTTTATATGCAAAAGGATAAATCTACACTAAAACTATTAAGGTATCTAGAATTTGAAAATGTGGAGGCCTATTATATAAAAGTAAAATCTAAGGAGTTAGATGGAAAATTATTTGAAATAGTCTTAAAGGATTATGACAATGTGATACTACATTCCATAAGTCCATGGCTTGCAGATGAGTTGAGAAATGAATGGGTATTTGAGGATAAAAAGAAAAAGTCATTAATAGATAAATATATTAATGAAAGATATTAATGTTAATATAAGTTAATTAGATGCTTGCAGAATATGCAAGCGTTTTTTTATGCATATAAATGCATAAAAATTCAAAAAACTATTGAAAATAACTGAAAATGTATGTATAATTATTAAAAATGTATAATAAATATACATAAAGTGTGTAGAGGAGGGTAATTATGAAGTTAAAAGGAAAACACCTAATTAGTCTTAAGGATTATACAAAGGAAGAGATTTTATATTTAATAGATTTAGCTAAAGAAGTTAAAAATGAAAAAAAATCTGGCTCCGTAAAGAAAAAATTAAAGGGGAAAAATATTGCTCTTATATTTGAAAAACCATCTACTAGAACTAGATGTGCATTCACAGTTGCCTGTGTAGATGAAGGAGCCCATGGAGAGTATTTAGGTAAAAATGATATTCAATTGGGACATAAGGAAAGTATAGAGGATACGGCGAGAGTTTTAGGTAGATATTTTGATGGAATACAGTTTAGAGGGTTTGAGCAACATACGGTGGAAGCCCTAGCTAAATATAGTGGAGTTCCCGTATGGAACGGACTTACGGATTTATTTCACCCAACTCAAGTGTTAGCAGACTTTTTAACTATTAAAGAACATGTAGGAAAGCTAGAGGGAGTTAATATGGTTTATATGGGTGATGGCAGAAATAATATGGCTAATAGTCTCATGATAGGAGCAGCTAAGGTAGGTATTAATTTTACCATAATAGGTCCTAAGGAATTATGGCCAGAAGAAGAATTATTACAAGAGTGTAAGAAAATTGCAACATCAAAGATAGAAGTTACAGAAAATATTGAAGATTGTGTAAAAAATGCCCAGGTCATATATACAGATGTATGGTGTTCCATGGGTGAAGAAGACAAGGCGAAAGAGAGAATTGAATTATTAAAGGACTATCAAGTGACAGAAGAGTTCATGAACATGAATAAATCCTATAACACCATATTCATGCATTGTCTACCAGCAGTCAGAGGAAATGAAGTAACTAAGGAAGTTATAGATGGAGATAAATCTGTAGTATTTGATCAGGCAGAAAATAGAATGCATACCATAAAGGCCGTTATGGTGGCAACCTTAATTGAAAAAGAGGAAGCCGTATGATAAAGGTAGGAATTGTGGGTGCTACTGGGTATGTGGGCCAAGAACTCATAAGAATTTTAACTAATCACAATAAGGTGAAAATAGAGTTTATAACTTCTAGTTCCTATGAAGGAGAAGAATATAACAATATCTATTTAAATTACAATAATATATTTAACCACATATGTGAAGAGGAAAATATTAATGAGTTAATAAAAAAGGTAGATCTTTTATTTATGGCTCTACCCCATGGCATGGCCCATGAAAAAATTCATGAAAAGATCCTCAATAAGGTAAAAGTCATTGACCTAGGAGCAGACTTTAGATTTGATAACATAGGCACCTATGAAGAATATTATAAGGTACATCATGAAAATAAAAAATTAAATGAAGAGGCCGTATATGGATTATGCGAAGTATATAAAGATAAGATAAAAAAATCATCTTTAGTGGGAAATCCAGGGTGCTATACTACTTGTTCCATACTTAGTTTAGCACCTCTAGTAAAAAATAAATTAATAGACTTTAACCATATTATAATAGATGCAAAATCGGGTATATCTGGAATGGGAAGGGGTCTTAATCTAGAGGCCCATTACACTCAATCTAATGAATCCATAGAAGCTTATAAAATATTTAACCATAGACACACACCAGAAATTGAAGAAAAATTATCAGAAATAGGTGAGAATAAGGTGAATGTGACCTTTACACCCCATTTAATTCCCATGAATAGGGGAATATTAACTACTTCCTATTGTAAATTAACCAAGGATGTAGATTATGATCATATAAAAAAATTGTACTTAGATTATTATAAGGATTCACCATTTATAAGGATTTTAAATGAAAACATAAGCCCATCTACTAAATGGGTTAAAGGATCCAATTATGTGGATATGAATTTCTTTGTAAAGGATGGTAGATTAATAGTCATATCAGCCCTTGATAATTTAGTTAAGGGAGCAGCAGGTCAGGCCGTTCAGAATATGAATTTAATATTTAATTTAGATGAAACTACAGGATTAAAAATGGTACCCATATTTACAGCTTAAAAGGAGGAATTAGGATGAAACTAATTAAGGGAGGAGTTATTTCACCAAAGGGATTTATGGCATCGGGAATTTATTCAGGAGTTAAAAGAAAGAGAAAGGACTTATCCTTAATATATTGTAAAGGTGGAACTACTACTGTGGGCATGTTTACTACTAACAAAGTAAAGGCGGCTCCCGTATTAGTAAATGAGGAAACATTAAATAAAAACAATAATATAAAGGCCCTAGTGATAAATAGTGGTGTGGCAAATGCCTGCACTGGGAAAAAGGGATATGAAGATGCTAAAGAAATGACAAAGATAACAGGCCAAAGTTTAAATATAAAAAGTAATGAAGTATTAGTTGCGTCTACGGGAGTAATAGGTGAGTTTTTACCTATGGATAAGATTGAAGAGGGCATAAAGAAATTGAGTAAGGAGTTAGGCAATAGTATTGATCATGGAAAATGGGCAGCAGAAGGAATAATGACTACAGATACATTTATAAAGGAGATGGCCGTTGAAATAAATATAGGTGGAGTACCTATAAAAATAGGAGCCATGGCAAAGGGATCTGGAATGATACATCCTAATATGGCCACTATGCTTAGTTTTGTAACTACAGATATAAACATGGATAAGGAGTTATTAAATAAGGCATTAAAAGAAAGTGTGGAAGATTCTTATAATATGATTTCTGTAGATGGAGATACATCCACAAATGACATGGTAATTTTAATGGCCAGTGGGCAGGGGAAAAATGATTTAATTAACAATGAAGATGAGGATTATAAAAAATTTAAAGATGCCCTTCATCTTATAAACACTACTTTAGCTAAGAAGATAGCAAAGGATGGGGAAGGCGCTACTAAATTAATAGAAGTACAGGTTAAAGGTGCAATAAGCAAGGATGATGGTAAAAAAATATGTAAATCCATATTAATGTCTAACTTAGTTAAGACGGCCATATATGGAGAGGACCCTAATTGGGGAAGAATAATAGCAGCAGCTGGATATTCAAAGGGGAATTTTAATCCTCACAAAGTAGATTTATCCCTAAGTAATAGTGAGGAGGAAATAGAACTTATGAAGGATGGAACTCCTTGTATATTTCACGAAAAAACAGCCAAAAAGATTATGGAATCAGACTTAATAATAATAAGTATAGACCTTAAGGAAGGAAATAATCATGTGAAAGGTTGGGGATGTGATTTTAGTCATGATTATGTGAAGATAAATGCATCCTATAGAAGTTGAGTATGAGTATAGATGGGAAAAAGATAGTAGTAATTAAATATGGGGGAAGTGCTCTTTCAAAAAGTGATTCCATAAAAAATATAAGTGAAGATATATGCTATTTAAAAAGCAAGGGAATGTATCCCGTAATTGTCCATGGAGGGGGCCCTTATATAAGTGAAGAGATGAAAAAAAGTGGAAAGGAAAGTCTATTCATAGAAGGTTTAAGGGTTACTGATAAAGAGACGGTGGAGATAGTAAAAAAAGTTCTAATAGGCCAAGTAAATAAGGACCTTGTTGTAGAGATAAATAAATTTAAAGGAAATGCTATAGGCATTAGTGGCATTGATGGAAATTTAATAGAAGTAAGTAAAAAATATATAAATAATATGGATTTGGGATTTGTAGGTAATATAGAAAAGATAAATAAGAACATATTGAAGATTTTAATTGAATCAGGTTATACACCTGTAATCGCTCCCCTTGGAGTAGATGAAAAAAATGACGTATATAATGTAAATGCAGATTATGGAGCAACTCATATAGCCACAGCCTTAGGTGCTCATACATTAATATTTTTAACAGATGTGGCGGGCATATTAAGGGACAGTAATGATGAGTCTTCTTTAATAGAAAAGATAGAAATTGATGAAGTGGATGACTATATAGAGAAAGGTATTATAAGTGGCGGAATGATACCTAAAATTAAATGTTGTGTAAAAGGGATAAAAGATAATGTAAAAAAGGTTTATATAACTAATGGGAAAAATAAAAACTGTGTAAGAGATGTGTTTTTTAATAAAAAACTAAAGAAAACCTTAGTAGTTTAGAAGGTACAAGGGGAGGGAGACGAGTGGAGAAAAATTGGATTAATGAAGGTAAGAATCTATTTATGAATGTATATAAGCAAAAGGATTTAGTTATAGACCATGGGGACGGACCCTATGTATGGGATACGGATGGAAAAAAGTATGTAGATTTTGTATCGGGAGTGGCAGTTAACTCATTAGGCTACAAGAACAAAGAATGGATGGATAATATAGTGGAACAATTAAATAAGATACATCATTGTTCAAATATCTACTGGAATAAACCGTCCATTGAACTGGCCAAGGCTCTTGTAAGTAAAAGTGAGCTAGATAAGGTATTCTTTGTAAATAGTGGTACGGAAGCTGTGGAGGCTGCCATTAAACTTGGTAGAAAATATGGACTTAAAGATGATAAAAATGAAATTATAGCCATGAAAAATTCCTTCCATGGAAGAACTTTAGGAGCTTTAAGTGTTACGGGGCAGGGTAAATATCAAGATGATTTTAAGCCCTTAATACCTGGTATAAAGTTTGGAGAATTTAATGATTTTGAAAGTGTAAAAAAACTAGTGAATAAAAAGACTTGTGCCATAATAGTTGAGCCAATCCAAGGTGAGGGCGGCATTCATGTGGCAACAAAGGAATTTTTACAAGACTTAAGAGATCTATGTACTAAGGAAGATATAGTTTTAATATTCGATGAAGTTCAATGTGGAATAGGTAGGACGGGATATTTGTTTGCTTATGAATATTTCAATATATGTCCAGATATAATCTGTATGGCAAAGGGCCTAGGGGCAGGATTTCCCATAGGGGCTGTTATGGCTAATGAAAAGGTAGCTAGTGCATTTGTTCCAGGAGATCATGGATGTACCTTTGGTGGAAATCCACTAGCTACAAGTGGAGCAAAGGTAGTAATAGAGAAATTATCTAGTGAAAATATGTTAGATAGCATAAGAGAAAACTCTAAGTTACTATATGAAGAATTAGAAAAATTAAAGGTCCATAATGATTTAATAAGTTTCATTAGGGGCGTTGGTTATATGCTAGGTGTGGAATTTAATGTACCAGTTAATGGGATTATAGATAATTGTAAGGAGAAGGGACTATTATTAGTAGGAGCTGGAGAGAAGGTTATAAGAATAGTGCCGCCTCTTATTATAGAAAAGAAACATATTTATGAAGGAATAGACATATTAAAAGATGTCTTAGGAGGGATGAAAGATGAAGGCTAGTATTTTACTAGAAGATGGAACTATCCTAGAAGGTATTTCCTTTGGAAGCAAAAAGACTATTGTGGGAGAGATAGTTTTTAATACGGGGATGACTGGATATGAAGAGATTCTAACAGATCCATCCTATGCGGGCCAAGTAGTAGTCATGACATATCCCTTAATAGGGAATTATGGTATAAATTTAGAGGATAAGGAGTCGGAAAAAGTTCAACCTAAGGCCTTGATTGTTAAAGAATATATTAACCATCCTAGTAATTATAGAAGTATAAAAAATTTAGATGAGTACTTAGAAGAAAATAATATCCTTGGAGTTAGTAATGTGGATACTAGAATGCTCACTAAAAAGATAAGAGAAAAGGGAGTTATGAAGTGCCTAATAACTACCGAGACTATTAGCTCCTTTATGAAGGAACAATTGGATAATTATACTTTTCCAAAGGATATAGTATCTAAGGTTTCTATTAAAGATAAAAAAATAATAGAGAATAAAAATTCCACAATAAATATTGGTCTCGTGGATTTTGGAGTAAAAAAATCTATTGTAGATAAACTTGTGGAAAATGGATGTAATGTTACCATATATCCTCACAATACAAAGGCAAGCGAAATTTTAGAAGATAATTTAGATGGATTATTTTTATCTAATGGGCCAGGAGATCCTAAGGATTTAGATAATGTAATAGAAAATATAAAAAATCTAATAGGTAAAATGCCCTTATATGGAATTTGTCTAGGCCACCAACTTCTAGCATTGGTCCTAGGAGCAGATACTTATAAGTTAAAGTATGGTCATAGGGGAAGTAATCATCCTGTTATGAATTTATTAAATAATAAGGTTATTATAAGTAGTCAAAATCATGGTTATGCAGTGGATGAAAAGAGTTTAACTAATGAAATGGAGATTACTTATAAGAATTTAAATGATGATACTATTGAAGGATTTATGGTTAAGGATAAATTTATAAAATCAGTGCAGTTCCACCCAGAGGCAGGACCAGGACCTGTAGATGGGAATGTAATAATTAAAGAATGGATAGATGAAATTAAGAATCTTGCGTAGATATATTGTATTTAAGCTAAAGGTGTGTGAACTTACTTCACTCATATAAATAAAAAATATTTTATAAGGTAAGTCACTATCAGACTATAGAGTTCTTGTCTTATAGCTACTACAGAAAGTTCATAAATGTTTACAGCAAAATGTTGTGATGTTCTATGATTTCAATTTTTTTATTCATATTCCCTTGTAAGTGGTGAAGGTTATTGAATTTGGAAGTCGGTAGTATGTCTACACATAAAAATTACAAAAGGGGGGATGTATTATGCCTAAGAATGAAGAACTAAAAAAGGTTATTGTCATAGGCTCAGGGCCCATAGTAATAGGGCAAGGGGCTGAATTCGATTATGCGGGGACTCAGGCTTGTAAAGCCTTGAAGGAAGAAAATATTCAAGTTGTATTAATAAATAGTAATCCAGCCACCATTATGACTGATGAGAATGTGGCTGATAAAGTGTATATAGAGCCACTTACTGTGGATGTAATAGAGGAAATAATAAAAAAGGAAAAGCCCCAGGGTTTAATTCCTACTTTAGGTGGCCAAACGGCCCTTAATTTAGCTGTAGAGTTAGTTGAGAAAAATATATTAAAAAAATATAATGTGAAATTACTGGGAACTTCCCTAGAAAGTATAAAAAAGGCAGAAGATAGGGAGTTGTTTAAAAAACTTATGAATGACATAGATGAGCCCATATGTCCTAGTAAAATCATAAGTTCCATAGATGAGGCTATGGACTTTGTAGCGGAAATAGGATTTCCCATAATAGTAAGACCTGCATATACACTAGGTGGAACTGGTGGAGGAATAGCCTATGACATGGATCAGTTAAAGGATACTATTAAAAAGGGAATACTCCATAGTAAAATAGGTCAGGTATTACTTGAAAAGAGTGTGTATGGATGGAAAGAAATAGAATATGAAGTAATGCGAGATAGTAATGATACGGCCATTGTAGTTTGTAATATGGAAAATATGGATCCTGTAGGGATACACACGGGAGATAGTATAGTAGTGGCTCCATCTCAGACCTTATCTGATAAGGAGTATCACATGCTTAGAAAATCATCCATAAAGATTATAAAGGCCCTAAAAATTGAGGGTGGTTGTAATGTACAATTTGCTCTAGATACTAAATCTTCTGAGTATGTGGTAATAGAAGTAAATCCAAGGGTAAGTAGATCATCTGCTTTAGCATCAAAGGCAACGGCCTATCCCATTGCTAAAATTGCAGCTAAAATAGCCATAGGATATGATTTACATGAAATACCTAATTATGTTACTAAAACTACCAAGGCAGCCTTTGAGCCTAGTCTCGATTATGTGGTCACTAAAATGCCTAAATGGCCCTTTGATAAATTCTCTTATGCCAATAGAAAATTAGGAACTCAAATGAAGGCCACAGGTGAGGTTATGGCCATAGATAGAAATTTTGAGAGTAGTCTATTAAAGGCAGTGTCATCCCTAGAGGGAGAAGATACGGCACTTCGCAGAAAAAAGTTCGAAAGTATGGATGAGACTCAGTTAATAAAGGAGTTAGAAAATGCCACTGACGAGAGAATATTTGTTATAGGGGAAGCTTTAAGAAGAAATATGAGTATAGAATCTATTAATCACATTACAAAAATTGATAAATGGTTCTTATGTAAAATAGACAATATTATTCAGATGGAAAATAAATTAAAGGCATCAGGATTAGAATTACATCTACTGAAAAAGGCACAGGAAATGGGATTTACAGATAAGGAGATAATAAACCTTACAGGAGAGAAGGCGTACACTATAGACATATTAAGACGAGCCCATGATATTTATCCCGTGTACAAAATGGTAGATACCTGCTCTGCTGAGTTTAAATCAGATACACCATACTATTATTCTACCTATGATAAGGAAGACGATAATATAATAACGGAGAAGGAAAAGATCATAGTAGTAGGCTCTGGAGCCATAAGAATTGGCCAGGGAATAGAATTTGACTATTGTTCAGTACATTCTGTAAAAGCTATAAAAGATTGTGGTTATGAAGCCATAATGATAAATAACAATCCAGAGACTGTTAGTACAGATTTTGATGTGGCTGACAAATTATATTTTGAGCCCCTATTTATTGAAGATGTTATAAATGTTATAAAAAAGGAAAAGCCAAAGGGCGTAATACTTCAATTTGGAGGTCAGACCTCCATAAACTTAGCCAATGGACTTATGAAAAGGGGAGTAAGTATATTAGGAACCTCAGTAGAATCCATAAATGTGGCAGAGGACAGATATTATTTTGGACAATTATTAGAAAAATTACAAATTCCTCAACCAAAAGGGGCTGCCGTTAGTACTGTAGAAGAAGCTAAAGAGGTTGCTAAGGAAATAGGCTATCCATTAATAATAAGACCATCCTATGTAATTGGAGGTCGATCAATGGATATTATAAGAAATGAAGAACAATTATGTGAATATATGAAAGAAGCAAGTGAGGTAAGTAAGGACTACAAAATACTCATAGACCAATATATAGAGGGCAAGGAAGTAGAAATAGATGCCATTTGTGATGGTAAGGACATTTTAATTCCAGGAATAATGGAACATATAGAGCCTACAGGAGTTCATTCAGGAGACAGTATAAGTGTGTATCCTGCCATGAATATTTCTTCAAAGGTAAAGGGTAAAATAGTTGAATACTCCAAGAAAATTGGAAAGGCCCTAGGAGTAGTAGGTCTTATGAATATTCAATTTGTAATTAAAGATGAGAATGTATATATAATAGAAGTAAACCCAAGATCATCAAGAACGGTACCTATTTTAAGCAAGGTTACTAGTGTACCTATGATAGATTTAGCTGTTAAAACCATATTAGGTAAAAGTCTTAAAAAATTATCCTATGGAATCGGGTTACTTCCAGATAGAGATATGTATGCTGTAAAGATGCCCGTATTCTCTTTCCAAAAGTTAGATAATGTAGATGTGGCCCTAACCCCTGAAATGAAATCTACAGGAGAGGTATTAGGTGTAGATAAGACTTATGAAAAGGCATTAATAAAAGCTTTTAAAGGAGCACTATATGATTTTCCTAAAGAGGGAAAAATATTAGTTTCCCTAAATAAAAGAAGCAGAGAAGAAGCCTATTATCCACTATTAGGTTTTGCAAAGTTAGGATTTAAAATATCCTGTACAGAAGGAACTTATGAATATTATAAGGAAAAGGGTCTTAAGGTAAATAAAATTAATGTTAATACTCCTGAAGAAATTAAAAAATTAATGGATAAGGGAGAAATAAATATTGTCCTTAATACTCCTAATAAGGGAAAGGATAAAAGTAAAAGGGGATTTGTCATAAGAAGTATGGCTCACCAATATAAGATACCTACATTTACTAATGTATATACTTTTAAGAGTTATTTAGATGCCCTAAAGGAATATTACAAGGATGACCAGTTAGAATACAATACTATAGATTATTATAGATAAGGGAACTTTTAAAGTTCCCTTTTTTAATATGAAGAAAATCTATTATGAATATGATAAAAATGGAAATAGAGCCGAAGAAATGAATAAGAGGGATAATATTCGCAAAAATATATTACCTTTAATTTATTTAAGTTTAATTAAAAAAGAGAATGATAATATTAAATAATCCATAATTTTTTTAGAGGTGATGATAATTTTGAATCCTGCAATATGGATATCCATATATTTACCAATGTTCGTAGTACTATTTATTTTAATACCATCTGAAAATAGAATTATTACTGCTAAAATTAAGCAAAAGAAGAAAAGAGGTGTTAAAATGTCAAATGACTTAATTAAAAGTTATATAGGTAAGGTTTGTAACATATCATCTGGTTCCTTTGGTCCTAAGTTCCAAAGAGTAAAAATTATTGAAGTGATGGAAAATTGGATTAAGGTTGAAGGAAAAGGGAAAATAGATTTGATTAATATAGATTTTATCCAAAACATAAAGATATTAGATGACAAATATCAGAAGTGATTATCCATGATGAAATCATATAGATAGGGGAACTTTTAAAGTTCTCTTTTTTAATGTAATGGAATAAACTAAATGACTAGTTTGTATTTATTAATAAGGGACAATTAATATGAAAAGATGTAATTGGATTTGAATAATAGTATGAAGGGGGATTTTTCTATGAGTTATACTACAAATGGAATACCACAGAAGTTACCCTTAAATATGTGTAGCCTATTAAGGGAAGGGCTGGTAGGGGAGATAGTAGCTATTGATGCATATGAAAGACATATGGCTCAAAGTGCAAATGCAGAGTTCAATAGGGTTTGGTCATATATTTTAAAAAGAGAGAAGATTCATTATGGAATATTTTTAGATTTAATAAGAGAATATGATCCAGTAGAATATGAAGAGTATCTAAGTGTAAAAGAAAAACTTCATGTGAAAAAGGGAAGTGCTAAAAAGTGTATACTTAGACAAGATGATTCCTTACTAAATATGATTAGGGAAGATATAAAGGGAGAATGTGAGGCCATATTATTATATGAAAAGCACTTATCAATGGTAAATATACCAAAAGTGAGGAAAGCATTAGAAGGGGTAATAAGGGATGAAAAGCGTCATGTGGAAATGTTAACATTATTATTATTAAATTACGATAAAGATTCCTATGGACCTATAAGTGTCAAGGGATAGATGAGCTACCGCATTTTATCGAAAAATATCGTATTAAGGTTTGCATATATGATATATATATGATAATCTATTTTCGATAGATAAGTTGAAAGTAGGTGGTAGTAAGTGTTTAATAACATTGAAGCTGTAATATTTGACTTAGATGGAACATTAGTAGATTCCATGTGGATATGGTTAGATATTGATATAGAATATTTAAAAAGAAAAGAAGTAGATGTAGATAGTATAGACCACTTAAAATTACAAAAGGATATAGAAGGTATGAGCTATACGGAAGTTGCCATATACTTTAAAGAGAACTTTAATCTAGAAGATTCAATAGAACAGATAAAAGCTGATTGGCTAGATATGACTAGGGAATTTTATGCTGAAAAGATCCTATTGAAAAATGGAGTAAAGACACTTCTAGATAACATAAAAGATAGGGAATTAAAACTTGGTGTTGCCACTAGTAACACAAAGGAATTGGTAGATGTGGTTCTTAAAAAGAACGAAATACATGATTATTTTGAAACAATAAGAACTTCATGTGAAGTTGAAAAGGGAAAGCCCCATCCTGATATATATTTAAAAGTTGCAGAGGATTTAGGTGTAAATCCTAAAAATTGTCTTGCCTTTGAAGATACCCATGCAGGTGTATTAGCAGCTAAGAATGCAGGAATGAAAGTATTTGCCATAGCAGATGAAACTTCACTGCCTTTTAAAGATGATATTATGAAGGATGCAGATAGATATTTAAATGGATACCATGAAATTGCTTAAAGGTCGAGCTTAAAAGCTCGGCTTTAATAATGATAAATTTGGGAAAACTATATAGATGAGAAGATTATTTAAAAGGAGAAAGATATGAAAAAGAAAGCTATAATTGAAATAAAAATTGAAGAAGTAGAATTTCCTTCAAAGGGAATAGGTTATTATGAAGGAAAGAAAGTATATGTGAAAAATGGTATTGTAGGCCAGGTTGTTAAAGTATATATTAAAAAGGTAAGAAAAGAATATGCAGAAGGGAAATTACTAGAGGTAATTTCCAGATCAGAAAGAGAAAGAGATTCCTTTTGTCCTCACTTTGGTCTATGTGGTGGATGTGCTAACCAAACGGTTGCATATGATGACCAAGTACAATTAAAGGAAAAGTTAGTTAAAAAACTCCTTGATGATGCTGGAATAAAAGGATATGAATTTGAAGGGATAGAAAAAAGTCCTGAGGTCTATGAATATAGAAATAAGATGGAATACTCTTTTGGAGATGAAACAAAGGGTGGCATATTGAATCTTGGAATGCACAAAAGAGGATCTTTCCAATCAGTAGTAACAGTAGATGAGTGTAAACTTGTGGATAATGATTTTAATAAGATATTAAAGACAGCTCTAGATTATTTTAGAGAAAAAGAAGTTCCTCACTATAATGCAAAAACGCATAAAGGTTTCTTAAGACACTTTATCGTTAGAAAAGCTAAAGGAACGGAAGAAATATTAGTAAACTTAGTTACATCTACTCAAATGGATATGGATATGAGTGAATTAGTAGAGAAGACCAAGAGCTTAGATTTAAAGGGTAAGTTAGTAGGATACTTACATACTTTCAATGACAACTTATCTGACTGTGTAACTAATGAAAGATTAGAAATACTATATGGAAGAGATTATTTCTATGAAGAAATATTAGGACTTAAATTTAAAATATCAGCATTTTCATTCTTCCAAACAAATCCACTTGGAGCGGAAAAACTATACTCTATAGCTATGGACTATATGGGAGATGCAAAGGATAAGATTGTATATGACCTATATTGTGGAACAGGAACTATAGGGCAGATTGCATCAACTCGTACTAAAGAAGTATACGGTATAGAGCTTATTGAGGAAGCAGTTGAAGCGGCTAATGAAAATGCCAAGTTAAATGGACTTACTAATTGTCACTTTATAGCTGGGGATGTATTTGAAAAGCTAGATGAATTAGCTAAAAAGCCAGAGGTTATTATTGTAGACCCACCAAGGGTAGGAATCAACCCAAAAGCACTTAAGAAGATATTAAAGTATAAGTGTAAAGAGATTGTGTATGTATCATGTAATCCAAAGTCTTTAGCAGAGAATTTAGCGGATATGCAAGAGTCTGGATATAAAGTTAAGAAGGTGAGATGTATGGATATGTTCCCTCATACACCTCATGTTGAGACGGTAGTGCAGATAGAAAAGGCGTAAGTGTTGGAATAACTAGTGTGTAGAGTTTATATTATTTTGTTACTACAAGGGTAGGTGGAGAATAGAATATATTTTACACCCCTGGGGGTATATAAATATGCAGAATTAAATAAATAGATATTAATAATATATAAAAAACATCTATCCGTTGAGGGTAGATGTTTTTTTATTTATTATAAAATTAATGTGAATAATTGTATAATATTAGATAAAATGTTATCTTTTATGAAAATGAAGATCTAATATTGAAGATTGAAAAATTAAATTCACAAGCATACCTTTTAGACTTACTAAATATAATAACTAGTGTTCGGATTTTTATGTTTATATTATTATACTAATATCAAAAAGATTAGAATATGAAAAACTGATTGTTTATAGTCATTTGATTAGGGTATTATTATATCCGAAAGGTTATTAATAGGGGGTGTTTTTTTTGGATGAAGTAATTAAGGCAGGTTGTACAAGACCTGAATTGATGAAAAAACCTGTAGAAGAAATTCAGGAAACATTAAATGACATTAAAGGGGAGGAGAAACAGAAAATGATAAGAGTAGGTAAACCAGCACCATTATTTACAGCACCAGCTTTTCATGAGGGAAAATTCATAAATGTAAATTTAGAAGATTATAAGGGGAAATGGGTACTACTATGCTTTTACCCAGGAGACTTTACTTTTGTCTGAGCTACAGAAGTTTCAGCGGTTGCTGAAAAGTATGCAGATTTACAAGCATTAGATATACAAGTTTTATCAATTAGTGTAGATTCTGTATTTGTTCATAAAATGTGGAATGATAACGAATTGTCAAAGATGGTTGGTAAAAACATACCATTTCCAATGTTATCAGATCAAGATGGTAGTATTGGAAAGATGTATGGAATATATGATGAAGATAGTGGAGTAGAAACGAGAGGGAGATTTATAATAGATCCAGATGGTATAGTTCAGGCCTTTGAAGTACTTACACCACCAGTTGGTAGAAATGTAGAAGAGTCTATAAGACAAGTAAAAGCTTTTCAACTAGTAAGATCTACAAAAGGTGGAGAGGTTACTCCTTCAGGGTGGAAGCCAGGAAAAACGACTTTAAAACCAGGACCAGAGCTTGTAGGAAATGTATGGAAAGAATGGAAAGTTAATGAGGCTTTTGAAGACTAATAATATAGAAACAATGAATATAAGTGTTAAATATGAATGTTTATAAAAGTTTATTGCCCCCTTTAGTATGAGGGGGTTTAACTTTTATACTAGATTACAAAATTACATTCTGTATAAGTCATATCTAAATAAAAACTTTTTATCACATCTTGTGCTAGTTTAAATCCCCAATCATGTGGGGACTTTTTCTTGCAGATTTTTTACTTTTTATTGGCTTCCATCGTAACACTGCCTTTTTAATTTTATCTTCAGGTAATGTGCTTCATGTGTAATGTTCCATGACTATTAAGATAGGTCATCATAAAGTCCTTCTAAGTTAGTAATCTTTATTTCACGTTTGTTAACTTCAATGAACCCTTTTTTCTCTAATTCACTTAAGGAACGTGAAATGGAAGGGGGTTGAGCATTAAGATAATCGGCCCACTTCTTTTTGGTATAAGGAATATGTATGGTTTTACTATTGGTACGTCTGTATTCTGCTAACAAATAAGAGATTATTTTTTTGTTCAGTGTACTGTGAGAAATGAGTTCCAGTCGGTTATTCATAAAGATAACTTGATTAGAAATGAACTCTAAGAACAAACTCATGACCTTTCTATCCATCATGAGAACCTTAGTAAATTCTTCTTTATCAATAAGCATAAGTTTGCAGGGACTTGTTGCTATTACTGTTCCTGCATAAGAGTGTTTCTTAGAGAAAACAGACGGAGCAGCAATAATATCATAAGCTTTTTTTGTAGCTACGATAATGGATTCTCCTGACATACGAATTTTTTGAATCTCTAAGGTACCATCTAAGAGAATGGACAAGGTATTGGATTTGTCATTGGGGCTAAAAATGATAATATCTTTATCAAATGTTTTAATTGTAAAGGTCATGGACCTCACTAATCGATAAATCTCTTCTTTTGTGGAATTTTTAAATATATAACAATTTTCTAATCCAAAAGTTTCAAGCAATTTACCTGCCTCCCCATATGTATTACCTCAAATCGTATTTGTTAAACATTACCTTTCCTAGAAGAAGAAAATAAGGTGAAAAATTAACGAAAGTTAAGGTTTTAGTATTTTTATTATAGTATAATTAATCCAAGATGTAAATGAGAATAATTATCATTATTAAAACCAGGGGAGGTATAAGATGAACTATTTAGGCATTGATATCGGATATTCTACCGTTAAACTTGCTTTAATTGATGAAGAACAACAAGTGAAGTATTCAGATTATAGATTTCATAAGGGTAAACTTAAAGAAATAACCTCTCATATGATTGATGAAGTATGTAAGCAATATGACAAAGCATCCATAGGTGGAGGAGCAATAACAGGTAGTGGAAAGACTTTATTAACTCAATATGAAGGAATAGAATCTGTTAATGAAGTTACAGCTTTAGTTGAAGGTGCTCTTTTAATCAACCCTCAGGTAGGTTCCATTGTGGAGTTAGGCGGTCAAAGCGCTAAGTATATTACAAATATAGAAAAAGAACAAAAAAGTGGTATGTCCATATCTATTAACTCCAATTGTTCGGCAGGTACAGGTTCCTTTCTAGAGGAGCAGATTCACCGTCTTGAACTAAACATCGATGATTACTCTAAGCATGCATTACGTGCCAAAAGTATACCAAGGATAGCAGGGCGTTGCAGTGTGTTTGCCAAGACAGATATAATTCATCATCAACAAGAAGGTGTTCCTGTGGAAGATGTCTTATTAGGTCTAGCTTATGCAGTGGCTAAGAATTATCGCTCAACCATAATTAGAAAAAGTCCTCTTATTAAACCGGTACTTTTTCTAGGTGGTGTTGCCCATAACGAAGGCATGGTTCAAGCCTTAAGTGATGTTTTGAAACTGGATAAAGAGGAGCTTATTATTCCACAGTATTTTGATGTAACCACTGCAATAGGATCAGCAGTTTTAGCAGCTAAAGAAGGTCATGTTATCAAATGGGATAATATCTTTAAGAGCATGGAAGACAGTAAAGAGGGCTTAATCCTTGATTCAGGTCTTAACATTCTAGATGGTTTAGGTAGACAAGAAAGTGAAAACAAACATGTGATTAAGTCTCAAGCCAATTCCCAAAAGGAAAAATCTTTCCTAGGCATTGATATTGGTTCCACATCAACTAATCTTGTCATCATGAATGAGAACAATGATGTGATAGCCTATCGTTATGTTAAAACATTAGGAGACCCTATTAATACAGTAAAAGGTGCACTTACTCAGCTGATGGATGAATTGAGTGATGACTATATTATTCATGGCATTGGTACTACAGGGTCAGGACGTTATTTAATTGGAAAAAAGCTAGGAGCAACTGTTATTAAAGATGAGATTACGGCACAGGCTACAGCCACACTGACTATTGACCCAGAAATAGATACTATTATAGAGATAGGTGGACAGGATTCTAAGTTTATTGTCATTGAGAATGGTGCTGTTAAGGACTTTCAGATGAACAAAATCTGTGCAGCAGGTACAGGTGCTTTTATTGAAGAACAAGCAAAAAAATTAGCTATACCTATTAATGAATTTGGTAATAAAGCATTAAGTAGTAAAAACCTCCTTAATTTAGGTGAGCGTTGTACTGTTTTTATTGAATCAAGCATTATGGAATATTTATCTAAGGGAGCACAGGAAGAAGATATAGCTGCGGGCTTATGTTATTCCGTTGCAAAGAATTATCTTCACAAAGTTGTAGGCCAGAAGAAGATAGGTAGCAAAATATCGTTTCAAGGTGGTGTTGCCTATAACCAAGGGGTTGTTAATGCATTTAAAGAATTAACAGGCAAGCCTATCCATATACTACCTTTTTTCAGTGTTACAGGGGCGTTTGGTGTAGGACGATTAGCTGCCAATGCTAGTGAAATGGGTAACGAAAAAGTGGATAGCCTTAATGATATTCTTCAACATCTCATGGAAGATGAGCATATAGAAAATGATAGAAATAATGAGTTAGCAGTTGGTAAGGAACTTAAAGACAATCGGCTAAATGATATGTTCCTTAAGGGTTATACAGGTAAGAGAGATCCTCTTAAAAAGACAGTAGGCATTCCTAGGGTTCTGTTTCTATACAAGCTCTTTCCAGCTTTTAATATTTTCTTCAAAGAGTTAGGTTTTAATACGGTCTTAACAGATATGTCCAATGAAGAAACTGTTGCTTTGAGCCAAGAATATGCGGCAGAAGATACCTGTTATCCCATTAAATTAGTTCATGGACATGTGGCTCAACTAATACAAGAGAAAGTTGATTATATATTCCTACCTAGCCTTCTTACTATGAAGCACGAAATATCCAAGTCAAGACGGGATTATGGATGTGTATATATGCAAAGTGTATCTAAAATAATTCAGCAGACCATGAATCTTGATGACTTAGGTATTGGTTTATTAGCACCTGTTTTATCTTTCGAGTTTGGTAAGGCGTACATGATGAAAACCATGTTGGAGTTAGGTAAGCAACTGGGTAAAAGTAAAGTAGCAACTATGATGGCTCTTCAAAAGGGTATGAGACATCTAGGTAATTATATGAAGGCCATTGAGGAAATCGGTCAAGAAAAGGTAAACAGTTTGAAACCAGATGAAAGAGCTTTTGTAATCATTACCAGAGCTTATGGTATTATTGATCCTATTTTAAATATGGGAATACCAGAGAAACTATCTAAGATGGGTCATAAGGTACTTACTTTATCACATTTACCTGCTCATGATGTAGATTTATCTGAGGAGTATCCAAATATGTATTGGCCCTTTGGTCAGCATATGATATCTGGTGCACAGATTATTAAAAATCACCCTAATCTATATGCTGTGTACTTAACAAATCATGGCTGTGGGCCCGATACAATCATATCCAAGTACTTTGAGGAAGAGATGGGAGATAAACCTTACCTTCATATTGAAGTGGATGAACACGCTTCAGCAGTAGGTGTAGTCACTCGAATAGAAGCATTTATTAATAGTTTAGATCAACATAAAAAAATCCATGAACAACCAAAGGACTTAATGGAATATCCTAAGCTATTAACCCATGAAAAAGTTAATATTAAATATGATTTTAGAGACCTGGACTTTGAAAAAGTACTTTATATACCTCATATTTTCCCATACTCAAAGCTATTTGAGAAAGATTTAAACAGGAGAGGCATTAGAGTAAAAACCATTAAACCTACAGACAAACAGGCACTTAAACGTGGTTTGGCTTATATAACAACTAAAGAGACCTTCTCTTTAACCACATTAATTGGTGATGTATTGGAACAAGTGGATAGGTGTGAAAAGGAACAAAACAGAGGTACTTTCCTAATTCCTAAAACTCTCGGTTCAGAAGTGCAAGGTCAATATAATCGTGTTATCCGTAATATTTTGGATAAAGAAGATAAGAAGGATACGCATATATACGCCCCATTTATTGAGGACATTATTTATGATGAAAAGAAGGCTAAGGATACTATACTCTTATTACTTGCTGGAGATTTAATCAATCTAGCCCCTGTACAGGTAAGGGATGACTATCTTCATAAAGTTCTTAATGTATTATCTAAAGAGGCATTGTCCTTTGAAAGAATAATAGAGTTAAGTAAAGAGGTGGGGAAAGAACTTGCTACAATTGGGCAAGATAAACCTCTTTTAGCCCTTGGGGAACCCCTGGTACTCTTTAATGATTTTCTTAATCAAAATACCCTGTATGATTTAGAAAAGAAGGGGCACTTGGTCCGTCGAGCACCACTTAGTGAGTATGTATTAGTCCTATGGTCACAATACCTTGAACAACCCCAAGTAGAGAAGTTGAAAGTAGGGCTTAAGAACTGCTTAGTAATAAAGAAAATGGTTATGACAGTCCATAAAATATTAGGGGACCATAGTCCATTCCTAGGGGAAAAGCATGTATCAGAGGAACCTCTAAGTAAGCACTATGTAGGCTCTGGCGGCAGATATAGAATGATGAAATCTCAGGATACAGAATGTTATAGGGGAATCATTACTCTATCTTCTATGTATGAGAATACAGGAACTATTATTCAGATTCTTCAAAGTAGACAGAAGAGTAAATTGCCAATCCTTAACTTAAGTTTTGATGGTACAGTCAACGAAACCTTAAATACCAAAATAGAGTCCTTCATGTATTATCTCAAATAGTTGGGAGGTGGCCATATGTTAACTATGTTGGATAGAGTCAGTAAGAATTATGATAAATTGAAAGTGGTGGAGGACTTAACCTTAACCCTTGAAGAAGGGAAAATCCATTGTATTGTGGGACCTTCAGGTTGTGGCAAATCTACAATACTAAATCTATTAGCAAATGTTATAGAACCAGATTGTGGTACTGTTAATACAAAGGGTGAGAAAGTAGGTTATATCTTTCAAGAGGACCGTCTTCTGCCTTGGGAAACCGTATTTGAAAATATAGCTATTGTGAGAAAAAATAAGGACACAAGGGCCATACAGAACATTATAAAAAATGTGGGATTACAAGGGTTTGAAAACTGTTACCCAGAAGAGCTAAGTGGTGGTATGAAACAAAGGTGTTCCATTGCTAGGGGCTTTTACTATGAAGCCAGTATTCTTTTAATGGATGAACCTTTTAAATCACTTGATCATGACTTACGTATAAGTATGATTAAGTACTTATTGAAGCTATGGGAGCAGACGAAAAACACCATTATTTTTGTCACCCATAATATAGATGAAGCTTTGTTATTAGGCCATCAAGTTATGGTATTATCAAAAGGGCCTACAAGGCCTATCAAACAATATAATATCAATACGCATCACAATGAACGTGATCTAACGGATACTTCATTAAACCATATGCGTAATGAGATAATTAATTTAATATCAAAGATAAACAGGGAGGATGTTGTGAATGAAAAAATTATTTAGCACCATATTCATTGCTTTAGCATTAATGATTTTATTCGTAGGTTGCGGTAGTAAAGAAGTAGATAAGGAAGAAGTTAAGGTTGAACCTGTTAATATTCATGTAATAGCTCCTAACGGAACACCAACATTGAGTATGGTGAAATTGTTTGAGGAAAATCCAAGCATGGGTGATGGTGTGACCGTTACCTATGAAAGTATTGCTGCAACAGATGTATTAGCTTCAAAATTGACTCAGCAAGAAGCAGATATTGCTATTGTACCAACAAATCTAGCGGCTAATATGTATAACAAAGAAGTACCTTATAAGTTAGCAGGTTCCAGTGTATGGGGAATACTTTATCTTGTTAGTACGGAAGAAGTTAATGGCTGGGAAGACTTAAAGGGTAAAGAAATAAGCATGATCGGTAGAGGTTTAACACCAGACGCTACTTTTCGTTATTTATTAACTAAGAACAATGTTGAGCCAGACAAAGATGTATCTCTTAAGTATTTCTCAGGAGGATCAGAGTTAGCTGCAAGTTTTATATCTGGTAAAGGTGAATATGCTTTAATTCCTGAGCCTCTTTTAACAAAAGTTCTTATGAAGCGTAAAGATGCAAAAGTAGTTCTTGATATGCAAAGAGAGTGGTCAACAGCCACTGGGTTAGAGAGCTATCCACAAGCTTCAATTATTGTAAGTGATGACCTAATCAACAATCACCCTGAAGTTGTAGATAAGTTTTTAAATGCCTATGAAGAAGGTATTAAATGGGCAAATGATAATCCTTTAGAAGCTGGTAAATACTATGAGAATTTAGGTATTGGTCTGAAAGCTCCTTTGATTAATAAAGCCATGGCAGGTTGCAACATTCGTTATGTGGGAGCAACTGATGCTAAAGAGTCTTTAGAGGCGTACCTTAATGTACTCTTTGAATTCAATCCTAAATTATTAGGAGGAAAACTTCCTGATGAAGGATTATACCTTGAAAGATAGGTCCTATATAATAATTTCCACAGTAGTCTTGATACTACTGTGGAAAATTACATCTATAATGGTAGGTCGCTCTATTATTATTCCGTCACCAGAGGAAACATTAGAAAATCTGGTGACCATTCTTATGTCTACGGATTTCTTAAGGGCTGTAATGAGCACTTTAACTAGAGTTTTAATAGGTTTTAGTTTATCTTTTCTATTGGCCCTTATTTTGGGGATTATATCAGCTTTTGTGACACCATTTTATTATTTACTAAAACCTATTGTACTACTACAAAAATCTGTGCCTACCATGGCTATCATTCTACTGGCAATTATATGGTTAGATTCAGAGATGGCCCCTATTCTAGTGGGATTTCTCGTTATATTTCCCATTATATATAGTGCTGTAGTGCAAGGGGTTAGGGATATGGATCCTAAGCTAATTGAGATGGCAAATGTCTATGAATTAAGCGTATATACCAAAGTAATGCGCATATATATACCAGCCATTCGCTCATCTCTTTTTTCAGTTATTTCAACTGCTTTAGGATTAAACTTAAAGATTACTATTGCTGCAGAGGTATTGAGTCAACCTAATATATCCATCGGTACCAGTTTCCAGATTGAGAAATCTACCTTAAACACTGCAGGGGTTTTTGCTTGGTCCCTAATTGCCATTTTTATTGCAGCACTTTTTGATATGATTATTAAGTACTTCAAGAAGAAATATGTACATCACTGATAGAGAATAAGGGCAATGTTTAAACTGAAGTTAAGTTTACATTGCCCTTTTACTTGTCCATGCTACTAGTAAAATGATTAGAAAATGTATATGTTCATGTGGACGAAGAACTATAGAAGTTATAAATTCGATTATAGGTCCATATTGTGTGATTAAATAAGATTATATCTATTGACAGATAAAGGAAAAAAAGAATATAATAAAAATGAGAATCATTATCATGAAGCTGAGTAATTTATTAAGTGAAAGGCCTTTTTTATTACAATATAATCGACGGTGACGTCGGTAGCGAAAAACTAAAGAAATTTTTCAGAGGCAGTTAAAGAATTATTAAAAAATATATTGAAGAGAAAAGAGGCGGTATGAAGTGAAAAATAGTAATGAAAAAGAGATGATTTTAAATGAAAACCTATGGAAAGTAATGTTTAAGTTATCGTGGCCAGCAGTAATTGCAATGATTTTATATGGGTTAAATACTGTAGCAGATGTAATTTTTGTAGGAAGATTTGTAGGGGAAACTGCTCTTGCAGGAGTATCTTTGGCATATCCTTTGACTCAGATAACATTGGGTTTAGGATCTTTAGTAGGTGTTGGAGCTGGCTCCGCTCTTAGCATTGCCATTGGTGCTAATGATTATGATACCCAGAAAAAATTATTAGGCAATGCAAATTACTTGAATATATTATTTGCTTTGATATTTACACTTATTGGAACTGTTTTTGCTACAGGGTTAGTGAAAATGATGGGTGGTTCTGGTGAAGAACTTATTTTTGGAGTGAATTATTTCAGAGTTACAGTCTATGGTGCATTTTTTTGGATAGCAGGCCTTGCTGGAAATATGATTGTTAGAGCAGAAGGGAAGATGAAGTCAGCTGCCGTTATGATGGGGATAGGCCTTATAGTTAATATTATTGCAAATTATATATTAATCGTTATTTTGGATTTAGGAGTTGAAGGTGCTGCCATTGGTACCAATATAGGTATGATTGTATACACTATAACTTCTTTAGTTTATTTTAGTAGAAAAAAAGCAAGTTTTGAGGCAAGACCTTTTTCAATTAACAGGGACAAAAAAATCATAAAGGCTATTATATCTATGGGAATACCTTCATTTATTATGACAATTATGTGCTTAATTCAGGCTATTGTTGTATTAAATGCCATAACTAATTTTGGAACAACATCTGATATAGCTTTTTATGGATTAACATATAGGGTATTTACATTTATGCTTACACCTATTTTTGGATTGATGCGTGCATTGCAACCAGTGATTGGAATAAATTTTGGAGCAACTAAGTATAATCGGGTAATTAGGAGTTTTAAGGTTTTTGCCATAGGAGGAGCATTGATTATGCTGCCCCTTTGGTTAGTCATGATGTTATCGCCTAAAATGATTTTGAACTTAATGTTACCAGGCAATAACTTTGTTTTTAGAGAGATTATGAACTTTAGAATTTATATGGCGTTACTTCCAATATTACCTATAATATTTATGGCAATGACTTTCTTCCCTGCTATTAATAAGGGAAAACAAGCATCTATCATGGGTATAGCCAGACAATTGTTATTTTATGTACCAGTTATGATGATAATGCCAAGGTTCTTTGGGATTAAATGGGTATATATTGGCTCCTTTCTAATAGATTTAATTATTACCTTATGGGCCGCTATCATCGTAGGTATGGAATTTAAGGTTTTAAAAGGTAGCAACGAAAAGTTGAATTTTGATATGGGCGAGAATTAATGAAGAATGTTGGCTTAATGGATTTAAAATAGAGAGAAAATATGTAGAATCTGTCTAAATACATGTTGAGACGGTAAGTTTCTTGAAAATAAGATTAAATTAGTATGCATTTTTGTATGAGTGAGTAGGGCTTAAGGCCCTACTTTTTATATTCAACAAAATTAGCGAGATAACGACAATAATAGGCAAAGGGATTTTGCAAAAATTGTATAAATAGTAATAATTACCAGTTAATTTGTAATGGGAGAAAGTTAAAAGTATGTACAATTCCTTTCACTTCATAATTGTACTAAACAATAAATCAAAAAATTCAAAAGTTAAAAAAATATTAGGAGGTGCTTTTTTTTGAAGATGTACAGAAATATTGTAATAAAAGGTGAAGAAATATACACACCAAAAAAGAAAGTAGATAACAATTATTTTGAAAGACATTTTAAAAAGTTCAGACAAGATAAAGAGGCTGGAGAGTTAATGAACTATTTTGGAAGGAATGAAAGATATTTCGTCTCCGAAGGAGAAAATACTTTGACTATGGCCATAGATGCTTCTAAAAAGGTTATAGAAAAGACAAAAACAAATCCAAAAGATATAGATATGATATTATTTACGTCTGATAATCCTGAATATGCATTACCAACAAATGCAGTTAAAATACATCAGGCTATAGGAGCTACAAATGCCCATATAGTTTTAGATATAAATGCTAATTGTATAGGAATGCTAACTTCATTGGATTTTGCTTGTAGATATGCAAAGAACAATGAAAAAATAAGAACTATTCTCCTAGTTGGTTCAGCATGTTTTAGTAAGATAACTAGAAAAGATGATGTTGTGTCATATCCTAATTTTTCTGATGGTAGTAGTGCTGTAATTTTAGAAGCAAAAGAAGAAAATAGAATAAGAGGATTTATAGATTCAAATTATACTACTTGTTCAGATATTTGTGATAAAGTAGAATATCCTAAATGTGGTTATTCTAATATAAACAAACCTGAGATATTAAAAGAAGATAAAAAAATGAATTTTATACGCCATGACGTTAGTTATTTCTCAGATGAATGGAAAAAAATTATGACAGATATGTTAGATGAAAATAGTCTAAGAATAGATGATATAGATCATTTTTTGTTTTCACAATTTAATAAAGAAGAAGTGAAAGAAACATTAGAGAAAATGGAGGTAGATCTTAATAGGCATACTTTTGTTGGAGAAAAATATGGGTATACAGGAGTAGCCTCCCCCATGTTTGCATTAAATGAAGCTATTAAGGAAGAGAAAATTAAAGAAGGTTCAAAACTAATGTTTTGTTCAGTAGGTGTAGGATATACAATGTCTACCATAATATATGTTTGCTAAAGATAAAAAAGACTGACTCATAAAAGAATCTTTTGAGTTCAGTCTTAGGGTGTCTCTAAAGAGTGAAGAACGTCATTCTTTAGAGATACATTTTTTATTTACCATGTTTACTTATAAGGATTAGTTTTAGCAAATTCCATTTTTACTCCTGTATCCTTTTGAACATTTTTAAGCTGCATTGCAGAAGTAGCAGAAGTAGGTGTAATCATTAATATTTTTTTAAATCCACTAGATCCATACAATTCAAAGCATCCTTTTAAAACTGGTAGCATATCTTTTGCAGAAGTTTTTAAATTTTCTGGATCTACAACCAAGGTATATTCAGAAGGTTTTACTTTAGATACCATACTGTTATAATCCTTTAAGAAAGATTCTCCATCTTCTGGTCTGAAAAATCCCCTTACCTCCATTAATATAACTTTTTTTCCATTGTCCCAAGAAATGTCATACTTAGCATGTGAAGCTTGCTTAATCATAACATTACTCCCCCCCTTTTTGTTTAGTATTGTGAGAAATTTTAAAGAAAGGATGTTTATCCTACGTGTGAATATTTAGTAATAATTTAATAGTACATAATTACCAAATTATTACTTAATTTCTATATTATTACATAAATTTATTTTTACTTCAATAAAAAAACAACTTCTTATGGAAATAGAGCATAAAACATTCTTGTGTTGTAGTTTCTTGAGAAATGAGTTTAAACACAAGGAAATTTTTTATATTATTAAATTTTTTCAAAATTTATATTCATCAAAACTATTAATAAAAGTGTATATTTTCATATTTTTTATATATTTTACAATATATTCAAAACAACTTGAATTATTATACTGTCCCTTACATTTTGCGTGTAGGGGTAAATACCTATGTTAGATTGTGAATGAATAAAAAAATAAAAGTTTGGAAAACTAAAAAAGTAGATTTATAGTACGAATAAAACCTTCGTACTATAAATCTAGATGAAATCTCAGGTAGTATAGAAAACGAACTTTATTAAGGGTATAGACATGCTGATTTTACGACAATTTCTTTGATATACCAACAATAGGCAATTAACAACCCTTGTAATTAAACGAAAGTTATGGTAAACTTTCAGTGTTGTCTGAATTTTAGAAGTTTTCAATTTGACGAAAGTGAAGGGTTTAAGCTATTCGTCCTTTGTTTTTTTGCAAGTTGATTACATTTGGATTTAGGCAAAAGTCATCTTAATATAGTCATGGAGGGGAAAGAGAAAATGACAGGTTTATTAAAACAATGGAATCAATTAAGTTTGGTTAAGCGAATTATTGTAGGTTTGACTATCGGAATTATTTTAGCTATTGTAGCTCCAAATGTAGCAAAGCCAATTGCTATTTTGGGTTCATTATTCGTAGGTGCTTTAAAAGCAGTTGCACCTATATTAGTATTCTTCCTAGTAATGTCTGCTATATCTCAACATAAAAGTGGACAAAAAACTAACATGAAATCAATCATCGTTCTTTATCTTTTAGGAACATTTTTAGCAGGTCTTGTTGCCGTTGTGGCAAGTTTCATGTTCCCAGTATCATTAACACTTGGTGCAGGGGTTGAGAATGTGGCGCCTCCAGAAGGAGTTACTGAGGTATTAAAAACATTATTAATGAATATAGTTGACAACCCTGTGAAAGCGCTTTCAAACGCTAACTACATCGGAATTTTAGGTTGGGCATTACTTCTTGGTCTTGCTTTAAAGAAAGCACCTGAAACTACGAAGACAATGGTTAGCAATTTCTCAGACGCTTTAGCTCAAATCGTAAGATGGGTAATCAACTTTGCACCACTTGGTATTATGGGTCTAGTAGCTGGTACAATCGCTACAAGTGGTATTGGAGCTTTACTAGACTATGGAAAATTACTTGCAGTATTAGTTGGTTGTATGGCTTTCGTGGCACTTGTTGTAAATCCAATTATTACGTTTGTTATGATTCGTCAAAATCCTTATCCACTTGTATTAAAGTGTTTAAGAGAGAGTGGTATTACAGCATTCTTCACACGTAGTTCAGCTGCGAATATTCCAGTGAATATGAACTTATGTGAAAGATTAGGTTTAGATAAGGATACTTACTCAGTATCAATTCCACTGGGTGCTACTATAAACATGGCTGGTGCAGCTATTACAATTTCTGTATTAACACTTGCAGCAGTTAATACACTAGGTATTCAAGTAGATATGGGTACAGCATTAATCCTGAGCATACTTTCAGCTGTAAGTGCTTGTGGAGCTTCTGGAGTAGCTGGTGGTTCATTACTACTGATTCCTCTTGCATGTAGTTTATTTGGTATTCCAAATGACGTAGCAATGCAAGTAGTTGGTGTAGGTTTTATCGTAGGGGTTATTCAAGACTCTTGTGAAACTGCACTTAACTCTTCAACAGATGCACTTTTCACTGCTGTTTCTGAATTTGCAGAGTGGAGAAAAGAAGGAAAAGAAATCGTTATTAGAAAAAATGATAAGGTTGCTTAATATGTAATGAAGCCCTCTATTGTAGTTATTAAACTAGGATAGAGGGCTTGTTATTTGGTTATATATATTAAGAATGGTTAGAAACTGTTGGAGCAAAGGACACATTATCTGATTTAGGATTTAAAGAAGATTATTATAAGTAATAAATTTTAGATCAGCATATGTAAGATATTAAATAAATGAGTAAAAATCACCTTGTATTTAAGAAAGAATTGAGTAAAAAATATAAATGAGGTGATTTTAGTGAAAAAGAAAAAAACTATAGAAAATAATATGAACAATTTTTTTAATGAAATGGCATATGAGCTTGCAGGTGACATTGGAGCTATTGACAACGAAGAAATGTTGAATAACAGTAATCTTATTACAGAAAAAAATACTCAAAAGAAAAGTAAGTTAAAAAAATAGAACTAATAAAAGGAAATATTAAATTACTAAAGAGGATTCCTAAAAATTTGGGAATCCTAATTATTTCATGAATCTATAAGAAAAGAATAGCAAACTAAACATAGCAGGGGAAACCCTGCTTATTATATTTAATAATTTGATTAGTCTAGTTATATTTTTTAAAAATATAACTAATTGGAAAAAGGGTGCTGTTTATAAGCTACTCCTTTTGCCAATGATATACTTTAAAAGACATTTTTAAATAAAAAAGTCATTCCTACTAGAATCATGTTAGAAAATTCTATTTGAAGTTGTAGAAAGAATACGAGCTTCTTGTTTTAGTGGGTTTTTCCATACATGAGAAATGGTAGATGGATAATGAATAGAATCTCCAGCCTTTAATAGATAATCAGTGTCACCTATAGTAACTATGAGAACCCCCTCAAAGACATACACAAACTCTTCACCCGCATGGGTCATACTTTGGCCGTGTTCAGTCTCTGGTGCTATGGTAACGATAAGAGTTTCCATTGTCCTACTTGGGAAATCACCACTAATTCGTATGAATTTTGATGGTGTTCCTTCGAGTTCAAATGTTTTATGATCTTCTGATTTAACAAGATATTTATTATCTTCATATTCTTGAAAAAAATAAATAATTGGAACATTTAAAGCATCAGCAATTTTCTTTAACGACATAATTGCTAAAGAAGAAGTACCATTTTCCACTTGAGATAAAAAGCTAACTGAAAATCCAGATTTTTCGCTTAAATCTTTTAAAGTAAGATTTTGTTGTTTACGCAGTGTCTTAATTTTTTGTGAAATTTCATTAATCATAATATCCCTACTTTTCAAAAATCTTTAAATATTGCATTTGACAAAAATTCTCTTTACACCATTCTAGTGTAAAAGGAAAATAAATTCAACCATAATAGAATTAATTTTCAAAAAACTAGCTGATAGAATAGGAAATTTACATAGTAAACAAAGGTTAAAAAATATGAATAATTTTTTACATACATTAAAAAAAATGGGGTTAAAATGAAATAATTATTAATTTTCTGAAATAATTTAAGTTTTACTATAAAAATTATTGCAATAGTGAAAATGAGATGATATACTTAACCCGTAAACCGGAGAATTGTCTAAAGATTCTAAAGGTTATTTAATTTGCATACTAGAGGAAAACGTATGCTAAAAAAGGGGGAGTTACTTTGGCTACATCAACAGTAAAGTTAAAGGGGCATCCAGCCGGATTTTGGTTTGTTTCGGTGCTTCAAACATGTGAAAGATTTAGTTATTATGGAATGAGGGCATTATTAATTTTATTTCTTACAACTGAAGCAATTAAAGGTGGCCTTGGAATGGATAAGGTTACAGCTTCAACAATTTATGCAAACTTTACGATGCTTGTGTATTTTGCACCTTTACTTGGTGGTTATATTGCTGATAATTATTTAGGAAAAAGAAAAAGTTTCTTTATTGGTTCCTTATTAATTATTGCTGGTATGGTAACACTATTTTTAGCCCCATCGAAAGCAGTTGTCCTTGCTGGCCTTGCTTTAATTATCGCAGGTAATGGAATGTGGAAACCGAATATTACGGCTATCGTTGGAGATTTTTACTCAAACACAGATCCAAGAAAAGATGGTGCATATTCAATCCATTATACCTTTGTTAATATAGGCGCATTCTTTGCACCACTTGTGTGTGGTACAATTGCAGAAAAAACTTTTGCTGTTAAGCAAGGAGCTGAAGTAATTAGCTATGGTTATAAATATGGATTTTTAACAGCTGGATTTGGTATGTTAATAGGTTCAGTTTTATATTTAATATTTGCTGACAAATTATGTGGTGAAATTGGTAAATTAACTAAAAAGTCAATTAAAAATGAAGTTGTAGAAAAAGTTGAAAAGAAACCTTTAACAAAAGAAGAGAAAAAGAGAGTAATGGCAATTTTAGGATTATCAGTATTTGTTATCATCTTCTGGGCAGGATTTGAGCAAGCAGGTTCAAGTTTAACCCTATATACAAATGATTTTATAGATAGAGATATTAATGGATTCATAGTTCCTACAAGCTGGTTCCAATCAATCAATCCATTTTTATGTGTAGTTTTAGGTCCGATTTTCGCAGCATGGTTCTTAAAGCTTTCCAAACGTCCTAAAGGTGATATTCCAACACCTAGAAAGATGGGTTACGGATTAATTATTCTTGGTCTTGGATTTGGTCTAATGGCTGCAGCTGCAATTCAAAGAGGTAATTCAACAGATGTTGCAGTAAAAGCACATATTATTTGGTTAGTAGGCGCATATACACTTCATACAGTAGGTGAAATGTTCTTATCTCCAGTAGGATTGTCAATGGTAAGTAAACTTGCTCCAAAACAAATCGGTGCTTTAATGATGGGAGTTTGGTTATTTGCAACTGGATTTGGTAACTATATTGCAGGTATGTCAGCTGCTTTTGTTGAGTCATGGGGTGGACTGCAAGTGTTTGGTTTCGTAGCTGCCGTATCAGCAGGTGCAGGAGTACTACTTGTTGTAATTACTCCAGTATTCCAAAAGCTAATGGTTGTGACTGAAGAGAAAGATGAAAATTTACAACAAGTTAATGCATAATTGAATTTGATTAAAATAAAGCTATTTTGCATGACTTGAGGTACGAATAGGTTAATAAGTACTCGTACATGTAAAATAGCTTTTTATTTTATGTAAATTACATATAGTAAGAGATAATCGTCAAGGGGTGAAGAGAATGAAAAAAGAGAGATTAAATCGCATATTAGGAAACATGGATAAACATAATATTGAGCAATTAATTATTACTTGTCCTGATTCAATTTTTTACTTATTAGAAGAATGGATTCATCCAGGTGAAAGAATGTTGGCACTGTTTTTAAATAAGACAGAAAAGCCAAAGCTAATTATAAACGAATTATTCCCAATGCAAAGGGATTTAGGGGTAGATTTAGTAATTTATAATGATACTGAAAATCCTGTAGATTACCTTGGAGAGCTTATAAATGAAGAAACTGTAATGGGAATTGATAAAGAATGGCCATCTCGCTTTTTAATTGAGCTGTTAAGTCAAAAAGAAGGATTAAGGGTTATAAATAGTTCTATTGTTGTAGATGAAGTGAGAATGATTAAAGATAAAGAAGAATTGGATTTAATGAGAAAGGCTTCAGAAATAAATGATAAAGCCATGGGCGAGTTGTTAGAATATGTTAAAGAGGGAAAACATACAGAATCCCAGTTAGGAAAAATTTTAGAAACAATCTATGCTAAATACGATACTCATGGTTTTTCATTTAGTCCATTAATTTGTTATGGAGAAAATGCTGCTGAACCTCATCATAGTTCGGATGATACCGCATTAGAAGAGAATAGCTCTATAATTATTGACATAGGTTGCTTTAGCAAAAACTATGCATCTGATATGACAAGAAGCTTTTTCTATGGAGAGCCAAGTGAAGAATATAAAAAGATATATGAACTTGTTAGAGAAGCCAATAAAGCTGGTATAGAAGCAGTAAAGCCAGGAGTGAAATTTAGTCATATTGATAAAGCTGCAAGAAAGGTCATAGAAGATGGGGGTTACGGAAAGTACTTCACCCATAGAACAGGGCACAATATTGGGATTAATGTACATGAGTTTCCTGATGTAAGTTCAGTAAATGACATGGTAGTGGAAGAAGGAATGGTTTTCTCCATAGAACCAGGTATATATTTAACAGGCAAGTATGGCGTAAGAATTGAAGATTTAGTTGTAGTTACAAAAGATGGTTGCGAAGTATTAAACAACTATTCTAAGGAGTTATCTATCATAAAATAGTAATTTAGATTAGTTATCTATATAATGAAAAGGGGTTAAAGATTATAATCTTTAACCCCTTTTAAATTCATATAAGTAGTTTATTTAGCTAACTTATAAATATTAACTATGTCATCCTTCTCAAGCTTAATAAAATTACCTTGAGGTCCAAACTCTGTAGCCTTTTTAGCCATTTCCTCATATCTATCTTCTGTTATACCTGCATCTTTCAATGTTGTAGGCATTCCAAGGGATTTGAAGAAGGATTCCATTCTGTTAATACCTTCTAATGCTGTCCACTGTGGGTCATCAAAGCTCATAGGAACGTCCCAAACTCTAGTTGCAAATTGTATGAATCTGCTTAAATCATGTTTATATACATACTTCATCCATGCAGGGAATATAATAGCTAAACCTGCTCCGTGGGTCATGTCATAGATTCCGCTAAGTTCATGCTCAATATTATGAGATGCCCAATCGCCCATCCTTCCAGTACTTAATAAATCATTGTGAGCAATAGTAGATGCCCACATGATCTCTGCCCTAGCGTCATAATCATCTGGAGTTTCTAAAACAGTAGATGCATTATCAATTATTGCCTTTAGGGTTCCTTCACAAAGTCTATCAGTTAAATCAACATTCTGTTCATTTGTAAAATATCTCTCCATTATATGAGCCATCATATCAACAATACCTGCAGCCGTCTGATATTTAGGTAAAGTAAATGTGATCTCTGGATTTAAAATAGCAAACTTAGGTCTGATAAGGGGACTACCAAAGGCCTTTTTATAAAGCCCCTCTTCTTTAGTTATAACACTTCCACTACTAGATTCACTTCCCGCTGCTGGTATGGTAAGAATAACTCCTACTGGTAGAGTATCCTTAACTTCTGCCTTACCTAAGCAAAAGTCCCATACATCACCATCGTATTTAGCTCCTACTCCTATGGCCTTTGCAGAGTCAATAACACTGCCACCTCCAACTGCCAATATGGAGTCTATATTTTCACTTTTGCATATTTCTATACCCTTGTTAACTAAACTTAGTTTAGGGTTAGGCTCTACTCCTCCTAATTCAACTACCACTATTCCTGCTTCTTGTAAACTATGTAGGACTTTATCATATAAACCATATTTCTTTATGCTTCCTCCACCGAAATGCAGAAGAACCTTTTTTCCGTATATTTTTAATTCTTGTCCAACCCTGTTTTCAGTATCTTTACCGAAAATTATCTTTGTTTTGTTTTGAAAATCAAAATTTAACATAGTTACCTCCTAGTACGTCTAATACATATTGTATACATGTGTAAATTAAATATCATATTTATATAAATTATATCCTTTAGTTAAGAGAAAGGTCAATGGCATGAATCATATTTTCATATAAGAGCTGAAAAAAACGTTTAGTTAGTATACGATTTATTTTTCCTGAAGCAATTTAATACTGTGTAAAAATATAAATTAATTGACAATATATGGGGGTAATAATATAATTACCTAAAAGAAAATGATATTCATTATTAAAGTTATATTCTATATTTATCTAAATAAAATTAATAATATAATAGAATGAAATTAGATTCTACCTACCTATGGAGGAGGATTAAATTTAGAATGAAAATAAAAAAAAGTATAGTAGATGGATATTATAAACATGTGGAAGAGACATATTGCTGTAAAACATTAGATGAATTGTTAGGCAAAAAATATATTATAGGAGAAGAATTTGGGTCTGGGAATTTTTCAAGGATGAAAATAGAAGAAGGGTTAGAAATTTCAAAACTCAAGATTAATTCTCCAATAGAGATTGATTTTGATAATAGATATTTTCAAGATGAGATACTAGAAGTGGGATATTGTTATGGGGGCCATATAAAAATTTTTTCATTCCCTGACAATAGGGAGTATGAGCTCAAAGGTGGAGATATTTTCATCTATAAAACATTAAATAATATAGATTATTTTAAATTTAAATATGAGAAATGTAAAACCGTATCTATTACCATGAATTTTAATACTGCGAAAAATACTATAAACCCAATTTGGGAAGATAGATTTATAGTAGACTGGCAAGAAAATATTAATAATATGTTTAAAGGGAATATATTATTGGTTGAAAAAAATAGCTATAATTTAAAGCAAATAGCAGAGCAGATAGATTCAATTTCCATAGATAATGTAATGGGATATATGAAACTTAAATTAAAAGCAATAGAGTTTATAACCACCCTTTTTGAAGAAAAATTTGCTGAAAATTCATGTCAAAATTCAAAAGAAGAAGTAGTGCAAGAGGTAATAAGAGCCAAAGACATAATAGGTAAGAATCTTGAAAATCCACCATCTGTTAAAGAATTAGCTAGTGATTTGAATATAAGTGTATATAAACTTCAAAAGGGATTTAAAAATATTACAGGAAATACAGTTTATGAATACATAAAAAAAGCAAGGATACACAAGGCAGAAGATTTATTAAAAAATACAAATATGACAATTATGGAAATTACAAATGAATTAGGATACGAAAATCCAAGTAAATTTGCAAATTTATTTAAGCGATATAATAATATAACCCCATTAAAGTATAGAAAATTACAATGAAAAGTAAAATGAATAAAACTTTATTAAATAATAATATGAAAATGCTTCAGAGGAATAAAAATCGAGTATATGATTTTTGTTTTTTGGAGCATTTTTCATTTGTTTTGTGGAGTGGAAAATGATAATGATTATCAATTATAATTATAGAGAATAAATAGTACAAAAATTAAAGAATTGTTTGAAGGAGGGAAACTATGGAAAGAAAATCAAATTTTAAATTTCTGCTAGAAGTATCTGGCAGAGAAAAAAATAAATTATATTTAGCTGCCATATTTAGTGTAATAAGTTCAGTGTTTGCCATAGGACCATATATTTTAATGTACAACATAATATTAGAGCTTTTTAAAGAATCAGTGAGTTATGAAAAAATAAAATCTATGGCTATAATCGTAAGTGTTATTGTAGTTATGAGAATGATAATATTCTTAGCATCAGGAATATTTTCTCATGTGGCAGCCTTTACAATACTGTATGAACTTAGAATGAAGGCTGTAGAACATATTTCAAAATTCAATATGGGATTTTTCACAGGTCATACAATTGGAGAAGTTAAGAAAACTATAAATGAAGACATAGAGAAATTAGAAAATTTTATAGCACATCAAATTCCAGATTTAGCTTCAGCAGTGGTAACACCTATTATAGTCATATCCTATCTTTTATATTTAAATTGGAAGTTGGCATTAGTTTTGTTTATTCCAATTATTTTAGCATTTCTAAGTCAAATGGCCATGTTTAAGGGTATGAAAAAACGTATGGAACATTATCATGAATTGCTTGAAAAGCTTAATTCTACCATCATCCAATACATAAATGGAATGAATGTAATGAAAGCATTTAATTTATCTGCAAAATCTTTTAAAAACTATAAGGATACAACGGAGGAATATGCAGAATATTGGATTGACATAACCATGGAATCAGCTCCACTTTATGGCGTGTTCTTAGTTCTTATAGATTCGGGACTTTTATTTATAATCCCTATTGGAGGAATAATGTTTTTAAATGGAAGTATAAATTCCTCTACCTATATATTATTTTTAATTCTAAGTGCAAACTTTCTTACTTCTTTTAAACAATTACTGGAATTTGGATCAAAGTTTTCAATGCTTCTAGAAGGAGCAGGAAAAGTAAGGAACATTATTGAACAAGAGGGACAAGTGTCAGGAAATAGAACTTTAAATGAAGTGATTGAGGGAAAAATAGAGTTCAATAATATTACATTTAAATACGACAAAAAAGAAGTGATAAAAGATCTATCTCTAACCATAGAGCCTAAGAATATAGTTGCACTTGTGGGGCCTTCAGGTTCAGGAAAAACCACATTAGGTCAATTAGTAGGAAGATTTTGGGATGTTCAGGAAGGTAATATTACAATAGATGGGATAGATATAAAGCATATTAAAATGGAAGAATTGATGGATAAGATATCCTTTGTGTTTCAAAATATTTTTATGTTACAAGATACCATATTAGAAAATATAAGAATGGGGTCAAATAAAAGTGAAGAAGAGGTTATTAAAGCTAGTAAAAAAGCACAAATTCATGACTTTATAATGGCCTTACCTGATGGCTATAATACATTACTTGGAGAGCATGGAATCAAACTTAGTGGAGGAGAAAAACAAAGAATATCTATTGCCAGAGCCATATTAAAAGATAGCCCTATTCTAATTCTTGATGAAGTAACTTCTTATTCAGATATAGAGAATGAAAGTAAAATACAAGAGGCCCTTAGAACCCTATTAAAAGATAAAACGGCTATAATTATAGCTCATAGGCTATATACAATAAAGAATGTGGATAAGATTGTGGTTTTAGAAGAAGGAAAAATTGTAGAGCAGGGAGATCATAATTACCTTATGAACAAAAATGGACTATATAGGCATTTGTGGGATATGTATGATTATGAAGTTGCAGAAGTGAAAGGAGGGGCTTAATATGTTGGGAGATATAAAAAAATTATTAGGTGAAGAGAGTAAAAAGCTTAAGAAGCCTATACTTTTATTGACTGTGGATACTTTCTTTAATATGTTTTTTTATTCAATGTTATACTTTGTATTGCTAGATTTGATTAAAGAAGAATTGAGTTTTTCAAAAATTAAGACCTATTCAATGATCATGATACCTGCATTAGTAGGAAGAATGTTAATAAATTCAAAGGGGTATACAGAAATACAGGCTGAAGGAGCACGAGCTATTGAAAGTATGCGTATATCGTTGGGAGATCATATTAGGAATATAAACCTTGGATTTTTTAATAAAAATAGCATAGGGAATCTATCAAACATAATGACTAATGATTTGCAAGATTTTGAAATGGTAATAACCCATAGTACTGGTGATTTGATAAAAACAGTGTTTCTTACTATATATCTTCTCATAATAACATTTTTTATTGACTATAAGCTAGGTTTAATTCAGCTGATGGTAATATGTGTGGCCATGCCTGTTATTTATATAGGAGGTCAGAGGGTTACAACTATAGGAAAGCAAAAGAAAGAAGTTATGAACGAAGTTATATCAAGGTTAGTTGAATACCTTAATGGAATACAGGTATTTAAAGCGTATAACCTGGTAGGAGAAAAGTTTGAAAGACTAGAAAAAGCATTTAGGGATTTTAAGAAAGAAAGTATAAGAACAGAGGTGGCCATTGTACCCTTTGTGTTGATATTTCAAATAATAGTTGATATAAGCTTTCCCCTATTACTTATTATAGCTACAATGAGATTTGGAGAAGGAAGTATTGACAAGAGAGAATTTCTAACATTTATCATAATAAATTTAGCCCTTACAAATATATTAAGAGCATTTGCTGCTCAGTATGGAGTCTTTAGATATCTCAAACTGGCGTCTAAAAAACTAATACAAACATATAATCATCCAGAAATGACCTATACATATGAAGAAGGGAATTTTCAAAATTATGATATTGAATTTGAAAATGTAAACTTTGAATATGAAGAAGGAGAAAATATTATAAATAATTTAAGCTTTCAATCGAAGGAAGGTACAATGACAGCCCTAATTGGGCCTTCGGGTTCAGGAAAAACTACAATTACAAGCTTAATAGCTAGATTTTGGGATGTTAAGGATGGGACTATAAAAATAGGGGGAAAAGATATAAAAGACATAAAACCAGATTCCCTACTAAAACATGTAAGTATGGTATTTCAAGATGTATATCTCTTAAATGACACAATATACAATAATATAAAATTAGGGAATCAAAGGGCAACTAAAGAAGATGTAGTAAGAGCGGCTAAAATTGCGAATTGTCATGAGTTCATAGAGAAGCTAGAAAACAAGTATGATACCATAGTAGGTGAAGGTGGATCTACTTTATCAGGAGGAGAAAAACAAAGAATATCAATAGCTAGGGCAATACTCAAAGATGCACCTATAATATTACTAGATGAAGCTACAGCGTCCCTTGATACAGATAATGAGATAGAAATTAGAAAATCTATAAAAAAACTTACGGCAGATAAAACAGTAATAGTAATAGCACATAGATTAAACACCATTAAAGATGCAGACCAAATCATAGTGTTAAATGAAGGAACTATAGAAGAACAAGGAAGTCATGAGGAATTAATGGAGAATAAAAAGAGATATTGGAACATGTATAATGAAATGGAAAAGGCTAAAAAATGGTCAATTTAATAATGTGGTTGAAAAATAAGAATGATACAGAAGAATCTGTATCATTCTTATTTTTGTAAGAAATTTGAAAGTTTCAACTTACTATAGCAATTTTTCTTCAGAAACTATTTGGCTAATTTCTAAATAAAATAGGAATCTATCATGAGTAGTAAGTTAAATCTTTGATAGAGCATTTGCTAAATCATCTATTAGATCTTTAGAATCCTCAAGTCCTACAGAGATTCTAATAACTCCTAAGGACAGACCCGTTTCTTTAAATGCTTCTGAAGTCATCTCTCGTAAATAGGATATGGCAGGAGCATAGATAAGACTTTCATGGCCTCCCCAACTAACTCCTATTTTAAAGTAGTTAAGAACATTTACAAATCCTTTTATCTTATCTAAATCCTCCGTATGTAGCTCAAAACTCATTAGACCGGTAAAACCTTTCATCTGACTTTTAGCTAACTTATGTTGAGGATGAGATTCTAGGCCTGGATATCTTACTGTTTTAACCTTTGGATGGGATTCTAAAAATTTAGCTACCATCATACCGTTAGACTGGTGCCTATCCATTCTCATAGATAGAGTCCTAAGAGACCTTGTAAGGAGCCATCCTTCAAAGGGAGCTAACTTTCCTCCAAATAAAAGGTATTCATTTAAAGCTATACTTTCAATGTGATCTTTTTTCCCTATAACAACTCCAGCTACCACATCAGAGTGACCTCCAATATATTTAGAACAAGAATGGACCTCCATATCTATACCCATTAAAAGGGTTTTTTGAAAGAGGGGAGTGGCCCAAGAATTATCTACTATTGTTTTTATTCCATTAGCCCTTGCTATTTCAGATATTTTACTTAAGTCTTGAATGGTAAATACTGCTGATGAAGGAGACTCCAGATAAATAAGAGTTGTATTAGGGCGAATTGCCTTTTCAATTTCTTCCACATCTTCACCGTTTATAAGGGTCACACCTACATTCCATTTATTCTTTAAGTATTCATTTATGAAATTTAAAGAGGGTCCATAAAGGTTTTTAAGGGTGATTATGTGATCACCACTTTTAACGCAATACATTATGGCAGCGGAGATGGCTGCCATTCCAGAAGAAAATAACTTAGCCCTTTCACCGCCAGCCAGTTTAGCCAATTTTTTTTCAGCTATTGTTACAGATGGATTATTCCCCCTGGTGTAAATGTTATTGTTTATGGGATCGGAAAATGCTTTATCTATATGATCCCAATTTTCAAAGGTAAAGAGAGTATTTTGGTATATGGGAGGTACAACTGCACCTCCATGTTCAAACCTTTCTTCTCCAAAATGATTTATCATGGTATTTACACCTATCATATTATTTTTCATGTAAAATCCCTTCCTTTCTATTCCCATGCCCATTGTATTTTGTAAATTACATGTATGTCAACATGAAGAGTAGGATTACTTTTATGTTTATTAAAGTTAATTAAAGGGTATAGGTGAGTGTGAACTATAGTAATATTAATTGAGAAGGTTATAATATAAGAATATAATTATAATATGAGCTATACTAATTTAGGGAGGAATCACAATGCATAAATTTCAACCAAAGAATAAGAGTAAACTTGATAATGAGTGGAGAAGAGAAAACCTACCTCCACAAGGGACCCTTGAAAAATTAGGGTTAGTAGCAGATGATACGGTGGCAGATGTGGGGTGCGGTATAGGATATTTTACTGTTCCTGCTGCACAAATTGTAAATGAAGAGAATAGTGTTTATGCTCTAGATATTTCAGAAGAAATGCTGGCTGAAGTTATTAAAAGAGGAGAAGATGCTAAAATTACAAATATTCATACCATACAGACTAGTGAATATGATCTAAAAATTCCTGATGAATCTGTTAGTTTTGCACTTCTTGCAAATATAGTTCATGAGGTGGAGGATAAAGAAAAATTTTTAAGGGAAGTATCTCGAATATTAAAACCTAAAGGAAAAGTTGCAGTAATAGAATGGGAGAAGAAAGAAACAAAAATAGGACCTCCAATTGATCATAGAATTAGTAAAGAAGAAGTAGGTCAGTTGTGTAATGATTTAGGATTACATATGAAGGAAGAACTTGAGTTTGCACAATGTTTCTATGGTCTTGTAGTAGTAAAGAAATAGAATATGTCTATGAATGATGGGAGATGATTGAATTAATCAATTATCTCCCTATTTTTACTTACAAGGAAATTATAAATTTTAAAAACTGTGGATAAGTAAAAAAATAAGGGGTTGTAGGGGAAGAATTCACCTACCTCTTTAAAGGAGGGTGCTCAGCAACTTTAGTTGCGTCGAAGGGAACCATAGGGTTCCATAGCGAAGCATACGGGGTATGCCTTTTTTATATTTAAATTTTTTAAAATGTATAATTTATAAGAGACATAAAATGGAATTCTAAATAGATGTAAAAAGGGAAAATTAAATATATAGATAATTTAGACTTAAGTTGAAAAATGTGAAAACCTAGATTTGAAAAAGCTATTATAGAAATTGAAGAAGGAATGGGAGTTGCACATGGGAGAAAAAGAAAAGGGTTGTTTAAAAGACATAACAGGCAAATCAAATATTGTGAATTTAAATTGGAGAAGAATTCCTAAAGAGATAAGATGTGAACTCATTAATGAGGTGTATTGTGGTCATTGTGACGATTGTGTAAAAATAATAATATATTATATAGAAGAAAACAAATATGAGTTAATTTTGCAGGGGAAATGTTCAATTTGTGGAAAATATTTAGAAAAGACTATAGAAAAATAAGGACTCTAGATTATAAAAATCAGTGTCCTTATTTTGTGATTATTAGGGAATTATAAGCTAATTAAAAGCGTGTGTATTTATAACTTTTGTATACAAATTTTATAAAAGGTTTTAGGAGTGTTATAATTGTTGATTTTCTGTATATGAAAAATTTTTCATATTTAATCTAGCAACCACATCTTGGCTCAGGATTACAACACGTACAGAATATAACAACTAACAATAGGAAAAAGAATAATAAACTGCTGTCACAGCAACCGCCCATGTACTCACACCTCCTTTACCGAGGAAGTAAATTTAGTAATTGTTAGCTAATATACATTATGTGTTAACATAAGAGTTCGTTACACTAAATTAGTTAAATAAAAAACGCATTATTAGGTGATTTCCCAAAGAAGTTAGGTTAGGGCATTATTATATAAATAATTTAATCAGATAAAAAATCATTACCCCTCAGTAATGATTTTCTATCTGATTAAGTATGTTCGTTGAGCTATGTTCTAATACTCATAAGAGCCACAGAAATAAGGCATGCAGAATAAAACAACTAATAGTAAGAAGAAGAACAATAAAGTACTATTGTCGTTGAATATTTCAGCCATATATTGCACCTCCTTTGTTGAGGTTATAAGTTTCTCTGATAATATAGGTTATGAGTGAGGGCTTAACCCTGTTACTTTAAATTAGATTTACATTTGATTTTGCAAGTATAAGAAGAATAATAGAAACTTTCTTGCAAATAATATGGTTAATAATGTTTAACTTGTTAACAATATTCAAAATTAAATTATATTTTAAAGGGATGTTTTAAAAATGAATGTTATTGAAACGAACAATTTAACTAAAAGTTACGGGAAATCAAGGGGGATTGTGGATATTAATTTTAGTGTTAAGGAAGGTGAAGTCTTTGGGTTTATTGGGCCAAATGGTGCTGGTAAATCAACCACTATTAGGACACTTTTATCTCTAATATATCCAACTAGTGGAAGTGCTAAGATATTTGGAAAGGACGTTGTAGAACATGGTCCTGAAATAAAAAAAGAAATTGGTTATTTACCCTCTGAAGTTTTTTATTATGACAATATGAAGGTTATTGACCTTCTAAAGTATTCAGCCAGCTTTTATAAAAAAGATTGTACAGAAAAAATCAAATATTTAGCAGAGGTAATGAATCTTGACCTAAATAAAAAAATTGATGATTTGTCCTTTGGAAACAAGAAGAAGGTTGGTATAGTTCAGGGGCTACTTCATGAACCAAAATTAATTATTCTTGATGAGCCTACTAGTGGCCTAGATCCTCTTATGCAGCAGAAATTCTTCGATTTATTAGAAGAAGAAAATAAGAAAGGTGCAACAATCTTTTTTTCCTCTCATATATTAAGTGAAGTTCAAAGATTGTGTGATCGTGTGGCAATTATTAAAGAGGGTAGAATAATAAAACTAGAGAAAATTAGTACTTTAAAAGAAAATAATTATAAAAAGTTCAAGATTGAAACTATATCAAAACTAGATAAAAATTACTTTAATATTGCAGGTGTAAATAAATTAGAATCCAAGGGAAATGTGGTTAATTTCATGTTTAAAGGGAATATCAATACAATTATGCAAAAGATTGCAACTGTTGACATAAGTAATATTTGGATAGATGAGCCTGATCTTGAAGAAATTTTTATGCACTATTATTCAAAGGAGGAATAGATAGAATGAATATATTCCTACATGAATTAAAAGCTTATAGGAAATCCACTATTTTATGGACCATATCATTGGTTTTGGTGAATATTGTGTTTTTTTCATTATATCCGTCCTTTTCAAAGGATGTTGAAAAGATAAAAAGTTTAATGGAAGGCTTTCCTGAGGCCATAAGAATTGGTATGGGCATTTCTTTAGATAGTTTTGCTAGCATATTAGGATATTATTCCTTTCCCTTCACATTTGTACTTTTGATTGGGTCAATTCAAGCTATGAATTTTGGTACTTCCGTTGTATCGAAGGAAGTAAGGCAAAAGACAGCAGATTTTCTGTTAACAAAACCTATTAGACGGACACAAATTTTAACTTCTAAGATAATGGCAGTAATTACAGCATTAGTAATTACAAATGTAATTTACATAGGAGCTACAATCATGACTATCTCTGCTGTAAAGAATAATGACTATGATTCTAAAATATTATTTATGATTTCTATAACATTGTTATTTGTACAATTAATATTTATGTCTTTAGGCGTTATTATTTCAGTAATACTGCCTAGAATTAAATCTGTTCTACCTATTTCTCTAGCTACTGTGTTTGTTTTTTATTTTATAAGTTTTTTAAGTTCACAGGATCCAGATGATATGATTCGATATATAACTCCCTTTAAGTACTTTGATCCTACTTATATTATAGAGAATAGTGCATATGAGACACCCTTTCTTATTATAACTTTGGTGTTTATTGTAGCCTCTATTACAGCAAGTTATGTGATTTATTCTAAAAGAGATATTCATGCTGTTTAGTGGATTCGTTTTAAAAACTAGGAGGTTTAATGGATGAATATATTTACTAGAGAAATGAAGGCACATAGAAGATCATTAATTATATGGTGTATAGGTATGGTAGGAATGATTGGGTCAGGCATGGGGAAATATGCAGGCTATGCTAGTTCAGGAGAGTCTATAAATGATATATTGGCTATATTTCCTAAATCATTATTAAACATAATGGGTATAAGTAGTTTTGATTTATCAACTGCCATGGGGTTTTATGGAGTTACCTTTTTATATCTTGTATTAATTTCTAGTACCCATGCTGCAATGTTAGGAGCAAATATTATAGCAAAGGAAGAAAGGGATAAAACAGCAGAGTTTTTATTTGTAAAACCTGTTTCAAGAAATAAGGTTATAACGTCAAAGTTATTAGCTGTACTTTTAAACAGTATAATTTTAAATACAGTTACATTGATTGCATCATTAGTTATTGTAAGTTATTTTAATGAAAGTGATGGAATATTGAGGGATATAATAATGTTGATGGTGGGTATGTTTGGTCTACAGCTTATATTTATATGTATAGGCTCATTGATTGCATCTGTCAGTAAAAAATCTAAGACGGCCGCTTCTACTGCCACTGGAGTATTACTCATTACTTTCGTTTTATATATGGTCATAAATATGTATGATAAGCTTGAAAATCTAAAGTACCTCACTCCCTTTAAATACTTTGAAGCTGAATCCATAATTTTAGGTAATGGTATTGATTTTATTTTTATAATACTATCCGTTGTAATTATTGCAGTATCACTGGTAGGAACTTATGTATTTTATAATAAGAGAGATTTAATGGTATAGTATACAATTGAGTCGTGATTAACATATTTTCCTGTTTGCAGTATTCTAGCAATACAAATAAATAGAAAGAATTGAGATAATAAATAGAGATATTTTCTATAATATAATAGAAAGTATCTTTATTTATTTGCAAACATACAGTTATGACAACTAAGCTATATAAACCTATATATCTATTCTGAGAAGTAAAATAACTTAGTCATAAACTTAACGAAAACTCATAAAAAAACAAAACAATAGAAAACCATTACTAGAAAGTAATGGGCTCTATTTTGCATATATATTAATTAAGGGATTGTCTAATATCCACAATATGGCTCGTAGCCACAAAATGGCATTTTATATAAAATAACTAGTAATAGGAAGAAGAATAATAAATCAGTTGGACACATAAAAGAATCTATACAATTCTTGTCAGCCATGTATATTGCACCCCCCTTATCTTTTATGTAAATTACACCTGATAGTATAAAATATGATGTTTAGAGCTAGTATGTTACATTGAATTTACAGTTTGGTCCATTTAATAGAAAGTTTATAAAAGTATCTCTCATATAGAACAAAAATAATTTAAAGCTCAGTACTAGGTATAGTAGTGAGCTCTTTGGCAGATGTTTTAAATTAAATACTACAAGGATAGCCTTCCTAGTGTGGCGATATTCTTTGAAGGTTATATTGTCTAATTTATTCCTTTGTATGTTAGGTAAGTTTGGTGCCTATTAGAAAAAGTCAAAATAAGGCATGAAGAATAATACAATTAGCAATAAGAAGAAAAATAATAAAATAGTATTATCTTCAAAGAGATTTGATAAAGCTTCAACAGTCATGAATGTGCACCTCCTTTGTTAAAACGCAAATTTAGCTGTTAATATAAAATATGAAAGGGATATAAAGTTGGTTACAGTATTTTTAGTTTGGAGAAGAAGGAATAAGATATATATGTATAGAAATATATAAAGTCCTGTTAGGGAGGGGTATAAGTGGAGGCGAAGAATATTAGGGATTATAAAAGAGACATTTTGTGGGGATCTGTAGGTATGGTGGCTTTTATGGTTATCCATCTGTTTGTTACGGACATGTTTATAAATGGTGCCAGCCCTGCTGTATGGATAGGGCTTTTAATAGGTGTTACCATAAGAAACTGCAATAAAGGATTTACTGAGAAAGAAGGATTTGTAGTTCCTATAGTTATGATAATAAATTATCTTTTATTTAAGGTAGGTGTGTATATACCAACAGAGTTTGTATTGTTTGGAAGTTTATCAGGTCTATTAATTTATTATGTTCATAAGGGATATGAACGTAGTAAAAGGATTATTATTCCATTGATTCTTATTTTATTAAGCGTATTTTTATTTTTAAATTATTATATGTTTAAAGATAATATCATAAAAGATAGAGCGTTTTATAAATTTGTTAAGAAAGAATACAATATAACAGGAGATATAACTGAAGAAGATTTAGGAAAAATAGAAAAGTTAAGCTTAAAGGATAACATAAATAGATTAGATGGAATAGAAAAATTCAAGAACTTAAAGGTATTAAGGTTTTGGTACGGAAGAAAAATAGAGAGTTTAAAACCTATTGATAAATTAAAAAATGTGGAAGAGTTATGGTTTTGGTATATTAACTTAGATAAAATACAAGAGCTAGATACTATGGAATCTGTTACGTGGTTAGAGATTACATACCCTAAGGGGGGAAGCTTAGAATCTCTTAAGAATATGCCTAATTTAAAAAAATTAGCAATACAGGGAATGGATATGGATAATCTAAATATGTTAAAGGGCCTTAAACATTTAGAAGAATTACATGTTTCAGATGGATACGTTAAAAGCCTTTATGGGCTAGAGGCATTGCAATCCATCAAAACATTGAGTTTTTATAAAATACATAATTTAGATATAGACAAAATATTTGAACTTAAAAACCTTGAAAAGATAAAATTAAATGGAGCTACAGTAAATGACAGAGAAAAATTTGATAAAATAGTAAAAGAAAGAAATATACAGGTAGAAGAAAGGACCCCTGTTAATTTGGGTAAAATCATAAATTGAAGGGAGAGAGTATAGATGGAGCAATTAAAATGTTTAATTTGTGGGATGAATATAAACTTAAAAAACTATAGACTAAATGAAAATACCTTTTTAGAAAAAAATGAGGAAGAGCATATAATAAATTGCCCCTTTTGTGGAGTGGGAAAAGTTTATCTAGATAATAATAAGGCCCTATTTAAAGTGGAAAGTAAAGAGTTAGACGAAGAAACTTTAAAAGTATTAGATAAGGCCATGAAATTAGAAGTATTTAATGGTGAATTTTACAAGGAAGCCAGTGAATTAGCTAAAAATAATGAAATAAAGGAATTGTTTAAGGAACTAAGCTCTGTAGAATTTATGCATGCTAGAGTGCATAAAATGTTAGGTGGTTTTAAGGAAATGCCTAAGCTTCATAAGCCAGACTATACTAAATATGATAGTGATGACCTATTATTAGAAGAGGCTAGAAAGAGAGAAAAGCATGCCATAGAGTTTTATAATAAAAATAGCAAAGTAGTCTGTAGCAATGTGGTAAAAGAAGTATTAAAGGCCCTATCCCATGTGGAAAAACAACATGAAATAATAGCAGAAAGTAGAAAAGAAAAAACATTAGAAGTTACATAAAAGTAGCTTCTTTTTTTTGTCAAAAAGTCATTTGTACGGATAATATGGTATATGTTTAGTATAAGGGGTGATTATATTGACAAATACTTTTAATATAATATTAGGTAAAGATAAATATATTCTTTTAATGAGTGAGGACAGAAATAACAATAAAACCAATATTCAATTAAAAAAGAATCATGATGATAGACCTGTTACCTTATACTATACTAGTTTAAATTATGTGGGAGTTAAAATATACAATAAGGTGTGGAATGTGACCAATGATCATGTTGTAGTATTTTATTCTGAACCAGAAGGAAATGGAGAGTTTATATCCTATGATGTATTAGGAATTAAGGAGAAGGTGCCAAGAATCCTCATAGGAGAAAAGGCTTTATTTCAAGGAACTGTATTTTTTTATGATACTAGACTCATAAGGGGTGTAGGAAATAAATTTAAAGTATGGTCAATGGATCACAATAAATTTGCATTTAAACCATTTATTATACCTCCATATCCAAATGCCCATATTATAAGATATGGAATAGATTCAAAGGGAAATGTATATGTACATCCCTATAATGAAAGTATAAAGATTGGAAGTATAGTTCAACTATTAAAGAAAGACTTAAATAATTACACGGATAGAACGTTAATATCTAGTATACCTCCTAATTGTGTCAAGTATATGAGAGCAGGACTATTTAAAGTTAATAGTAAGGGGAGTGCTAAAATAACCATAATCCCACAAGGATATGACTTGGATAGGAGTAAAGATATTAACCTAAATATATATTGATGTTATTAAAGGCTATTATAAAAAATATAATAGTCCTTTGTATATAAATGTATTTTATAGGAATACTCATTATTAGGATTATTTAAAAAGGTTGAGGTGATTCTAATATGAACTTACAACATTCAGCCCTTATAATAATAGATGTACAAAAGGGGTTTATAAATGAAAACACAAAACATATACCTGGTAAAATTACAGACTTAATAGAAAAAGTAAAGTTTGAACATATTATCCAAACTAGATTTATAAATAAGCCAGATAGTCCCTATGTGAATATTTTAAATTGGACGGGTCTTTTAACTCGTGAGGAGATTAGTTTTCCTAATGGACTTAAATTAAACAATAGTTTGATAATAGATAAATATTATTATAGTGCATGTACTAAAGAGTTTTTAGATTATATAGCAAAGAAAAAGATAAAGCAATTCTTCTTAGTCGGTATAAATACAGATATATGTGTTTTAAAAACAGCAGTAGATTTATTTGAATTAAACTATAGATCTTATGTTTTAACGGAATATTGTGGTAGTACTAGTGGACAAAAAAGTCATGAGGCAGGTCTCTTTATTTTACGGAGGTTTATTGGTGATAAGCAGATTATTACCAATAGTGAAAAGTACTTTAATATCTAGAATATGGTATAATTATTATGGTTTAAACTTAAATAGAGTTTTACAATGACTAATAGTACATAAGAGGTGAATAAAATGGCTGGAATAAAATACGAAATAATTAAAACAGAAGGAGTAATATCAGAATCTTCTAGGGGATGGACTAAGGAACTAAATTTAATAAGTTGGAATGATAGACCACCTAAATATGATTTGAGAGATTGGGCAGCAGGGCATGAAAAAATGGGGAAGGGTATTACCCTATCTAAAGAAGATTTAAAAAACTTAAGGGATATATTAAATGAAATGGATTTATAAATTTAAAAAGTTCTTTAACTTATGTTAAGGAACTTTTTTACTTACTAGGAAATTATAAATTTCTAAAACTGTGGGTAAGTAAAAAAGGAAGGGGGTGTGGGGGAACATCCCCTGCCTCTTTAAAGGAGGGTGTTCAGATTGCGAGAGCAGACGCCTGCGGGAACCATAGGGTTCCATAACGAATCATGCGAAGTATGACTTTTTGTTTATAGACTCTTTTATAGACGTTTTTATGTTAAAATTTCCATGACGATATAATATAAGGAGTGGCGATATGAATTATAATATAGAATTAATTAAAGGCTCAGATTTAATAACAAGGCAGTGGTCTGGTGGAACTACAACTGAAATTGCCATTAGGCCAAAGGATTCCATATACAAAGACAAAAATTTTAAGTGGAGAATTAGTTCGGCTAAGGTGGAGGTGGACGAGTCCACATTTACTTCACTACCTAATGTGGATAGAATATTAATGGTTCTTAAGGGAGAACTTAAACTTGAACATGAAGGACATCATAGTTGTGAATTAAGGGAATTTGACCAGGATTCCTTTAGTGGAGATTGGACTACTAAAAGTTTTGGGAAGGTTACAGATTTTAATTTAATGACCATAGGCTGTAGTGGGAGAGTAGAGCCTATAAAGCTTGATGAAAATAATGTGGTAAGTTTTTCTGAAGAAGAAAACCAAGATGTGGCCCTTTATTGTGTTAATGGAGAAACACATGTGGAAATAGATGAAGAGGAATCTATAATTTTAAAAGAGGGAGATACTTGTTTAATAAGTTCTATTAAAGAAAAAGTAGCTATTAGCATATTAAATAAAGAATCAAAGGCAAATGTAGTAAAAGTTAATGTAATGTATTAAATTCACGGTTATATTATGTGATATAATGATTGGAGGTTCTTCGTGTAATAAGGAGGAAAAAAGATGATCATATATACAGCTACTTTAAAGGAATGGGAAGAAATAAAAGATAAAGAGTATTTTCAAAGTTCTAGCTTGGAACAAGAAGGATTTATCCATTGTTGCTATCCAAAGCAAACACTGTGGGTCCTTAATAAGCACTATAAAGGTGAAGAAAGTACATGGCTTCTTTGTATAGATGAAGAAAAATTAACATCAGAACTTAGAGTTGAAGATTTAAAGAATATGGGAGAGAAGTTTCCGCATGTATATGGAAAAATCAATGTAAGTTCCATAATTAACAGGGTTAAAATACATAGAGACAATAATGGAGAATATTCTATTACTAAGGAATTAAAAGAATTATATTAATTAAAGGACAGTTATTTAATAACTGTCTTTAGGCTTTTGGCAAATCTGAATTTCTTCTTTGTTGCTGAAACCAAGACCCCTTACGTATGGCCATATACGCTGCGGTCTCTTACTTTCATCACGCCTCGAACTTGAAATTTGTCAAAGGTCTATAACCTTGTAGACTTTGTCTACAATCTGAGGACAGTTATCTAATAACTGTCCTTTTTAAGTACAATATTAAAACTAATATACCTAGGGGATAAAAGCTATTTAATGTAAATAAGGTCCCTTCAAATATGCCGCTTCTCACTTCTTCATAGGTTATAAATAGGGTGCCTATTATACCAAAGATAAGGCATATGTTCATTAAGGATGATTTACGTTTTTTCATAATTATTATTAAAGTGAAGTAAAATAATACATATCCGATTAACCAACTCATATTTTTAAAGGTTAAGTAATCATTATATATATCTAATATTAAATTAGTAAATGCTCCTATAAAGGCCACATATATACTTACCAAAAATATTTTTTTGTATTTAAAATTAAATATTATATAGAATAATAAACCTATTAAAAATATCATTTGTGAAAACTGAAATAAAACTTCACCTAGTTGGAAAATAGATTTAAATTTCAAATACAATTTTAATTTAGGGATAAAATCTAAATAAAGTCCAATTATGGATAATAAATTTATAAAAATAATTATAATTTTACTCAATACATCATCTCCTTATAAAAAGAATAAAACAGAAACAAGGAGCTGTAAAGCTCCTTAATTCTGTTAGTTTTGAGGATTTCCAATTTCAATAGGATTATTATCTGGATCAAGGCTCCATTGGAACCAGCCATCATCAAATACACTTATGTTCTTCCAACCTAGTACATGGGCATCTATGAATGTTAAAGATGCTCTCCAACCTGTACCGCAATAGAAGGACGTTTTATCATTTTTATTTAAACCAATTTCCTTGTAGTAGTTTTCAACTTCTGCAATACTTCTATGAGTACCATCTATATCTTCAAAGTTAGCCATATCTTGAGATGTATTTCCAGAGTTAGCCCATATAGCTCCCTTTATTCTGCCTTTTCTATCAAAGTAGCTGTAACCACTAGTTTTACCTATATATTCATCCCAAGTTCTAACACTTACTAATTTACCATCCTTTAGAACTTCCTTAGCTTCTGGAATATTTATTATTAAATCTGGATTTTGAGGGATTTTAGCTCCAAAATCTGCAATAGCCTTAGGTTCATTCATAGTAGTTTCAAGTTCTAAACCAGCATCTAACCAAGCTTGTTTTCCACCGTTTAATACACGAACATCTTCAACTCCTAAGTACATCATCACAAGGGCAACTCTCTCAGCTCCCATGGAAGGAGTACCGTATACAATTACTGTAGTATCCTTTGTTATACCAAACTTTTTAACTACTTCTTCAAGTTCAGCATCAGTTTTTACATTCCACTCAGGACCCTTTTCTATTTCATTAGTATCAAATTGAAGGGCTGTTGGTATATGACCTTCTTTGTATATGTCTAATCCATTATAGTTAGACTCAAGTAGTGCGTAACCGCCTCCTGGATAAGTCTCAGGGTTTTTACCATCAATTAGATCCTTAACCCATTTGGGAGAAACTAAAACTTGGTAGTTTTCATATTGAATTACTTCATTAGATTCATCCTTAGACCAATCTAAGAACTTATAGTTTGAAACTTTTTCATAACCTAAACTAACTAATTTATTATATAGGCTTTCACTAACTTTTCCATAATCAGAATAAACTATAATTTCTTTTTCCTTTGTGATTCCCTTTTCTTCTAATAAATTATTTAACTCACTATCATCCTTAACCTTATTTAACCAAGTTGCAGGAAATTGAATAGCACCAGGAATATGTCCTCCTCGTACATCTTCATTTTCTTTAAAACCGTTAAAAGCTTCATCTGAACGAGTATCTACTAATACTGTGGCCTCACTTTGTAACTTTTCCTTTAAAGCAGATGTATCTATGTAAACCATTTCCTTTGATTCTGTGTTAGTAGTCTCTGTTACTTCACTTTTATCAGAACATCCTATGAAAATAGAACTTACTATTAAAAGTAAAGTAGCTAATACTATAAATTTGTTTTTGAATTTTGTCTGAAACACTTTTATCTACCCCCTGAAGTTTGTCGAAAATCATTGTATTCTAGATATAGTCTATAAAAATTTTAGTTATTTTACAAATAGAAAAAGTTTATAGAACTTTATTTGATATAAAGATTTCATATAGTATACTTTAGTATGATAGTACTTTGACTTATTTACATAGAAAAGGGTGGTTAAATGCACTTTGCATATATGGTAAGATGTAGTGATAATTCCTTGTATAGTGGATATACAAAGGGGAATGGTCCAGAAAAAAGGATTGAAATGCATAACAGAGGAATCGGTAGTAAATATACTAGAGCTAGGTTACCCGTTAAATTAGTATATTTCGAAAAGTTTCAGAGTAAAAGTGAAGCCATGAAAAGGGAATATGCATTTAAAAAACTTAATAAAAAACAAAAGGAAAAGCTAGTTAAGGAATTTGGAATGGAATAATTAAAAAACTTTAAAAAAGTGTTGACTCTATACTTGGTATAGACTTTATAATCTCCCTTAGGAGGGATGAGATATGAAGTCATTATGGAAAGAATTTATTAAATATGCTGTACCATCTGTAATAGGTATGATGGTTTCAGCACTTTATATAGTTGTTGATGGAATATTTGTAGGTAGGGGAGTAGGTGTAAGCGCTTTAGGTTCAATAAATGTAGCTTTACCTGTTACAACTCTTATGATAGCTATAAGTATGATGATAACTATGGGAGGGGCAGCAATAATGTCCATAAAGTTTGGAGAGAATAAGCATGAGGAAGGTAATAATATATTTTTAGAAAGCTTATTCTTAATAGTAGCTATAACAGGTGTATTGTCAATCGTTAGTGTTATATTTCCACAGGAAATAGCTAGAATGCTAGGTGCTAGTGATGAATTAGTTGTAGGAACAGCAGAATATCTTCGTTATTATATGATGTTTGGTATTGGATTTTCAGGTAGCTTAGCTTTAAGTGCCTTTGTTAGAAATGATGGTAATCCAAATTTAGCCATGATTTCTCTTATTTTAGGTGCAATAACTAATATAGTTTTAGATTATATTTTCATATTTGTTTTTAATCTTGGAATAAAAGGAGCAGCAATAGCATCAGGATTAGGACAATTATCTAGTGTATTTCTTCTGTTAACTCATTTTAGTAGAAAAAAGGGAAAACTTAAGTTATATGTTCCAAAGTTAAATAAGAATGATCTTATAAGAATTTTAAAAGTTGGAACACCAGAGTTTATCGTTCAAGTATCACCAGCAGTTAGTGTATTTGCTTTTAACATAGTGATTATGAGTAGAATTGGAGAAATTGGCGTTGCAGGTTTTAGTATTATTGGATATATAAGTACTGTGCTAATTGCTTTATTCATTGGTATTTCCCAGGGAATACAGCCATTGCTAAGCTATAATCATGGAAAGGGAGATAGTGATAAGGTAGATAAAGTATTTAAAATGGGAGTAAAGACAAATTTTACTGCATCATTAATAATATATGGTATAATATTCTTCTTTGGAAAGGAAATAATCAGCATTTTCAATGGAGACCAGGGATTAATAAAGTTAACTTATGATGCTATTATAATCTATGCATTCTCATTTGTTATTGCTTCAATAAATATAGTTAATGTAACTTATCATCAAGCTACAGAAAACTCAAAAACAGCAAATATTATATCTACAAGCAGAGGAATGGTATTTACAATAGTTTCTTTAATGGTACTTCCTATGATAATGGGAGATATAGGAATTTGGGTATCTATTGTTATAGGTGAGATCTGTACTTTACTTTTAATTATGTATTTGGCCTACGTAAAGAAAGTAGATATACAACTTAAAAATAAAGAAATATTAGAATCATAGAGCTAAATGACTAGGAATGTGAAATAATCACATCACTAGTCATTTTTTAATAGCTTTTTATAGAAGTAGTAAAATATATATGTGCTTATGCCAAAAGAAAGGATTGAAATTAAGAGGCTATTCCTTATTACCTGCATTAAAATTTTCCACATACAATTTCTTTACTTCCTTATTTCTATCTAAGTGTAACTGACAGGGTAATAGATACGGTTTTGGGTTTCTTTCTGTACGAGTATCTAAATCTATATAAAAATATTCTTTAGCATTAAAATGGACATAGCTTTTTATTGGGAATTTCAAAGAAAACTCATCTATAATATCCTTTGTTAGATAGAATGATAGTAGGTTTTTCTTATCCCTTTCAATGAGACATCCTTGGGCCAGTCGTAAAATAAAGAGTTCATCGTATTCTTCATTTATTTTTACAGGGTCTAACATATATATTACAAACATATCATCTTGTTTGCTGTAGCGATAGTAATACTCACCAAATTTTTTCCACAAGAGTTTCTTTTTAACTTTTTTTATGAACTTAAAAGAATATCCGTGGGTTAATCCTATGAACAAGGGGATAGGGAGGTTAAGAATGAGATAGAAGTGTAAGTCTCCTAAATGCCTACTAATCAGTGGGCTTCTTCTAAAATTGTCTCTTGTAGGGAATTCTCCTACTGTCAAAGAAAACTCTGTTACAATACCTAATCCCACCATTAGTAAAATAGAAAGACAAATAACCATCCTATTAAAAAGGTTATATTTTTTTTCTTTATACCTATTGTGAAAAACATCTATAATAAATAGAGTGCCTACTATTGGTAAAAGTATTTCTAGACTAAAAAGAGTAGTTGATGAACTATATGGGAATAGAGAAAGTAAAAATCCTTGCAACAATCCAATTAATATAGAAATACTAAAAATATAGGTGAAAGCTCTAAATGGAGTTTCATCATAAATTTTCTTATCAGATAATTCATCTAAAACATTATCAATATGAAAATCTTCATCCACTTCTGGATTAACTGCATTATATATGGTGTTAATTAATTTGTTCTTGTCTATTGATTCTAATCCAATTAGGGGGATTTTCAAAGTGTATTGAGATTTAAACAAAATAATAATAAATTTAACTATTGAATGTAAATCTTTGTTGATTTCATTTTTTTTAGTAGTTATTCCAAGAATGTAATTATTATTCATGGATAGAAAAAATTCTGCGTTTATTATTTCGTTTAAAAATACGATTTTTTCACCTCTTTTAGAAGATAGTTTTATTAATTTGTGATTTATCTCTAGATATATAGGTGATAGGAAAATATGAGACCATACACGGTAAATGATATATATAATTAATGAAAAGGTTAATATTTTAGTAATAGTATCTTGCTTGAATAGAAATAATAATATGATAAAAAATATGGCTGATAAAATTTCCTTAAATAGATCTTTCTTTGTGGGAGTATATTTTTTTATAAGAGGCAATTCATACAATTCATTATTATTAAAGTTATTTTCCATTAGCTTTGATCCTCCTAAGATTCTTAATATATAGGCATAGTGTTTCCAAAAGCATTTTTTAATATTTTATGGGCATTTTTTTTACATAGGCACATAAATATTAGAAGGAGCTTTTGTTATTTGTGAAATAGGTATGGGGGTGGAGGCCATGGACAGATTATATATTTCAAATGACAATAAATACAATAGTGCTGTTAATCTTATAATAATATTAATGATATTAGGATTGTTAATAGCAAATTCAAATCTTGTAGGTTTAATTAGAGGCATATGCTTAGGAGTTGCATTTGCTCTATTTATTAAAATCTCTAATAAAAAGAAAATAACAGTAAATGATGATTATATAGGATTTAAAATATTAGGAGATAGGCAATTTATAAAAATATATTGGGATGATGTAGAAATAGTAGAAGTGGGAAATATAATTGGTGATGGCATAGGATATATAGATGATGGTCTTAAATTAGTTCATGTGGGGAAATTTGGAGATGATAGTGATTATTTTTCAGAAGCTCACTCTTTAGATAATGTGGCAGATAAAGATAGATTGGTAAGTCATGTGAAAGATATATGCAAAAAAAGAAATATTGGAATCATAGAACTAAATGACTAGAAATGTGAAATAAACACATTTCTAGTCATTTTTATTTAAAAAAGAAGGCTTTTTTTCTATAGAATTGGTAAAATATATATGTGGTGATTTTGAAAGAAAATGATTGAAATTGAAGAGAAAACTTTCGTATTCTTTCAAAAACATGAAAGAAAATGAAAGAAAATGATTGAAATTGAAAGGGAAATGTTTTATAATAAATTTAAGGAAGGCGTGATGGATTTGTTAACAGAGGAAAGACAAAGGATAATTTTAGAGGTTTTTAAGGAAAAGGAAATAGTTAAGATAAACGAACTTGTAAAAGTTACAAATACATCAGAATCTACCATAAGAAGAGATTTAACTCAGCTAGAAAATGAAGGAATTTTAAAAAGGGTTCATGGTGGAGCTAAGTTGTTAAAGGGAAGGTCTATTGAACCTAGTTATAATGAAAAACAGGATAAGTATATAGATGAAAAAGAGAGAATAGCCAAATATGCAGCATCCCTTATAGAAGAGGGAGATTGTATATACCTAGATGCTGGAACTACTGTATTTAACATGATTAAGTATATAGATAAAAAAGACGTAATAGTGGTAACTAATGGTCTTAAGCATATAGACATTCTTTTAGAAAAAAATATGAACGCTTATATTATTGGTGGAAAGGCCAAGGCTAGAACTAAGGCCATAATAGGAGTAGATGCCCTTAAGAATTTGGAGAGGTTTAGATTTGACAAATGTTTTATGGGGATGAATGGTATTGACTTGAAGTATGGATTTACTACACCTGATTCAGAAGAATCCATATTAAAGGAAGCTGCCATAAGTTTATCTAAAAAGGCATATGTACTAGCAGATGAAAGCAAATTTGGAGAAGTAGCCTTTGTTAAGGTAGCTCAGTTAGATAAGGCAATAATTCTAACAAATGCAGAAGTAGAAAATTATAGATTATATGAAGAAAAAACTAAAATAAAGGTTGTGACTAAATAATGATATATACAGTAACTTTTAATCCTTCTATAGATTATATAGTTTCCCTAGAGGATTTTGGATTGGGCACTGTAAATAGAGTTACGAAAGATGCTAAATACCCTGGAGGAAAAGGGATAAACGTATCTAGAGTGCTTAATAATCTAGGGAAAAAGAGTAAGGCCCTAGGGTTTATAGGTGGATTTACAGGTGATTTTATAGAAGAATTTTTAAAAAAAGAGAATATAGACACCCATTTCATAAAAATATATGAAGACACAAGAATAAACGTAAAAGTAAAATCTAATGAGGAAACTGAAATAAATGGAAATGGTCCTCATATAGATGATGAAAGCTTAGAAAGATTATTTAATAAAATAAAAAAAATAAAGGAAGATGATTACTTAGTTCTATCAGGAAATATACAAAATAGTCTTCCTAGAAATATGTATTCTAAGATTCAAAGTCTTCTTAAAGACAAAAGGGTAAAAGTAATAGTAGATACTACTAAGGAAGCTCTTATTAGCACCCTTGAAAATAAGCCTTTTTTAATAAAGCCAAATATTAAGGAACTAGAAGAAATATTTGAAACAAATATAGAAACAAGAGAAGATGTAATTTCCTATGGAAAGAAGCTAGTAGCCATGGGTGCTCAAAATGTAATTATATCCATGGGAAAAGATGGAGCATTATTAGTAAATAAGGACGTAATCCTTTATGGAGAGGCACCAAAGGGAGAAAGTAAAAATTCTGTAGGAGCAGGAGATTCATTGGTGGCAGGATTCATATATGGATATGGCAAAAATAAAAATCTATTAGATGGTTTTAAATGGGGCATTGCCTGTGGGAGTGCTACAGCATTTTCTATGGATTTATGTGAAAGACCCCTTGTTGAGAAGTTATTAAAGGAAATTAAAATTTTAACCCTGTAGTTTTGCAAAGCTAATATAAATAAATCTATTAAAGGAGGGAAAGTATGAAAATAACAGATCTTTTAAAGAAAGATACCATAATACTTAATTTAAAAGGTACAACAAAAGAAGAAGTATTAAATGAACTTATTAAGAAATTAGACACAGCAGATAAATTAAATGACAAAGAAGAATTTAGAGAGGCAATCTTTAAAAGAGAAAAGGAATTTTCAACAGGGGTAGGTGATGGGGTAGCTATTCCACATGCTAAAACAGGAGCAGTGAAAAAACCGGCACTAGCCTTTGGATATTCTAAAGAGGGTATAGACTACGATTCATTAGATGGGAAAAAAGCACATATATTCTTTATGATAGCAGGAAAAGATGATTCAAATAATGAACATCTAGATACTTTATCTAAATTATCCGTACTTCTTATGAGAGAAGAGTTTAGAAGCAAAATATCAAAGATAAAGAATAAAGAGGAATTATTAAATATTATAGATAAAGAACAAAATATAGAGTTAGAAGATTCTAATGAAGTGAATAATAGTGATGAACTGATTTTAGCTGTAACGGCTTGTCCTACAGGTATAGCTCATACTTATATGGCAGCTGATGCCCTTAAAAATGAGGGGAGCAAAAAGGCAGTTTCCATAAAGGTAGAGACTAACGGTTCTACTGGTGTAAAAAATAGGTTGACAGATGATGAGATAAAAAGAGCCAAGGCAATTATAATTGCAGCAGATAAGCAAGTGGAAATGTCCCGTTTTGAAGGTAAAAAGATTATACAAGTACCCGTTGCCCAGGGCATAAAAAAGGCAGGAGAATTAATAGATGCTGCCATAAAGGGAGATGGTACTACTTATCATCATAATAAAAAAGATGGTGATTTTAACAAGAAGGTAGAAAGAAAAGGTTTTTATAAACACTTAATGAATGGTGTTTCTAACATGTTACCTTTTGTAGTAGGTGGAGGTATATTAATAGCCATATCATTCATATTCGGTATTAAGGCCTTTGACCCAAGTGATCCAGCATTCCATCCCTTTGCTAAATTACTTATGGATATAGGTGGAGGTAGTGCCTTTGCCCTTATGATTCCCGTATTAGCAGGATTTATAGGAATGAGTATAGCAGATAGACCAGGATTTGCACCAGCCATGGTAGGTGGATTTATAGCAGCTAATAATGGCGCAGGATTTTTAGGCGGACTAATAGCAGGTTTCTTAGGTGGTTATATTATTTTATTCCTAAGAAAAACGTTCTCAAAGTTACCAGATTCTTTAGAAGGAATAAAGCCCGTATTGTTATATCCTCTGTTTGGAATATTTTTAACGGGAGCTATCATGTTACTTGTAGTAGTAAATCCAGTTAAGGGAGCAAACTTAGCCCTTCAAAGCTGGTTAGATGGCATGGGAACAGCAAACAAGGTATTATTAGGATTAATACTTGGTGCAATGATGGCTGTGGACATGGGAGGTCCTATTAACAAAGCTGCTTTTACTTTTGGTATAGCTATGATAGATGGAGGTAACTTTGCACCTCATGCAGCAGTTATGGCAGGTGGAATGGTTCCACCCCTTGGTATTGCGTTAGCTACTACTATATTTAAAAATAGATTTACTAAGAGTGAGCAGGATGCAGGAAAAACGTGTTATATTATGGGGGCTTCATTTATTACAGAGGGAGCTATACCATTTGCAGCAGCAGACCCAGGTAGAGTTATTCCTTCTATAATAGTAGGATCTGCCATAGCAGGAGCATTAACTATGGTATTTAATATAGGTTTACCAGCACCCCATGGTGGACTGTTTGTAATTCCTATTGTGGAAGGAAGTCCACTATTATATTCAGTAGCCATCCTAATAGGTTCTGGAATTACAGCTTTAATGTTAGGTTTTCTTAAAAAACCAATAAAAGAATAGTTAATTAAAAAAGTTTAGGCCCACACGTTTATCGTAGGGGTCTTTTCTTTTTAAAGAAAAGGATTTTTATGACAAAAAGTGATACAATTATATTGGAATTTAAGTTGAGGGGGAATTTATATGTTATATCTTAATGAAAGGGATATAAAAAGGTCTGTATCACTTAAGGATGTTATGGAAGGTGTAGAAAAGGCCTTTCATATATATAAGGACAAGAACTTCTTTATGCCAGATAGAATTCACATAGATAAGGAACCAAACACTTTGTTATATATGCCTTGTTTTACTAAAGATATATTTGGTACTAAGATAATTAGTTTATTTCCAGAAAACACACATAAGAATCTACCGGTGATAGATGGATTAGTATTACTTAATAATATAGAAACGGGCAAACCAGTGGGTATGCTAAATGGTGCCTACCTTACAGCCTATAGAACAGGAGCTGTAGGCGGAGTTGGAGTAAAATATGTTACACCTGAAGATGTGACTAGTCTAGGCCTTATAGGAACTGGAGTGCAGGGATTTTATCAAGTATTATTTGCATGTGAAGCCAGGGATTTTAAAAAGGTTACTGTGTATAACAGAACAAAGGAAAAGGTAGAAGGATTTATTGCGAGATTAAAAAAGGAACTACCTAATATGGAAATTGTAAGTGCAGATACTACAGAAGAGTTGGTAAAAAACTCAGAGGTTATTATTACGGCCACATCATCTAATGAGCCAGTTCTTCCAGATGATGAAGAACTATTAAAGGGTAAGCATATTGTGGGTATTGGGTCTTATAAACCTGATATGCATGAGTTTCCAAAGAGTTTATATGGCCTAATTGACAATATATATATTGATAATGATTTTGCCTGTGAAGAATCGGGAGATTTAATAACTCCATTAAATGAAGGATGGATAGAAAAAGAGCAGGTAAAATTATTTACAGAGTTAATGGATAGAAAAGTTGAAAAGGGAGAGACTACTTTGTTTAAATCAGTAGGAATGGCTTTATTTGATATGGTAGTATCTCAAATAATCTATGAAAAGGCTAAGGAAAAAAATATTGGTCAGAAGATAGAGTTATAAATAAAAAGTGATTAGGCTATCCTAATCACTTTTTTTAGACTTAAAAAAGTTTGGTGTATTTACTACTAATAATTTCACATTCTTATTAGTGTGATTTGTCCAATTATGATCTAATGAAGAATTGAAATGGGCTGAATCACCAGGATGAAGAATGTGCTTCTCCTTGTCTATATAAAGGGTCAATATACCTTCTAATATGTATATAAACTCTTCTCCCTCATGGGGATACTTTTGGATTTCTTCACTATCTTCATTTGGTAATACTGTTACTAATTTTGGAACCATTGTACTTTCAGATAAGTTATTAGAAAGACTATAATAAATTATTTTAGAGTTCATTATTTGAGAAACTTCTTGTTCATAACTCTTCATTATAAGGCCACTGTTCTTCTTAGGAGAAGAAAAGAAATAAGTTAACTCTATATTTAATGCAGAGGCTATTTTGTCTAAAGAATCAATTGCAATAGTAGTTAGGCCCCTTTCTAGCTGTGATAAAAAACCAGAAGAAAGACCTGTTTTTTCACTTAAATCCTTTAGAGTCATTTCGTTAGTTTGTCTTAGAAATTTAATTTTTTTACCTATATCCTTTGTCATTGCATACCTCTTCCTTAAAACTATACTAACCTATATTATATCATTTTTATGAGAAAATTAAAAATCATAATAAGGTGAGAAAAAAATCATCTTTACATATGGTCCTCAATAAGGAGGAATTATGAAAGGAATATAGAAAAATATATAAAATTAAAAATTATATAAAAAGGAGAAGGAGACTATGAATAGGAAAGTAGTAGAAACTATAGGCGCCATTTGTGTACTGGTAGTATTTACAGGTCAAATATATATAACTCCTTTTTTTGAATGGACCCTTAGATTTTCATTTAGTGTCACAACATTATCTCTTTTATTTATATATTTTAAAGAAATTTCAATAATAACAACCTCTATAATGGTTAGTATGTCAGTTCTTATTTTTAGAGTATCTGTACAACTAATAACTAATCCTAATATTCCATTATATGAATCAATTGTAGGGTATTATAGGGGAGCCCTCTTTTATATATTTTTTGGAGTGCTATTTTATGTATTTAAAATAAGAGAAAAAATAGACAAAATAGGATTAAACTTTATATTTTTATTTATATGTGAAGTACTGGCTAATTTCATAGAAATATTCTTAAGTAAAGGAAATATTAATTATTCCTTTGATGAAATGTTAAAGATAATAATCCTAGTTGGGACCATAAGAACTTGTATAACTTTAGCCTTGTATTATGGAATATGTAATTATTTGAAAAGAAGAAAAATTAAGGAGGAGGAAAATAAATATAGACAATTAGTTTCATTCATTGCAAATTTAAAATCAGAATTATTTTTATTAAAAAAATCTAGTAGGGATATTGAGAATGCCATGGACAAATGCTTCCATATGTATAAACGATTAGAGATAGAAGATTTGAAAGAGGATGCCTTATCCATATCAAAGGATATACACGAAATAAAAAAGGATTATATAAGAGTAATATTGGGTATGGAGAAAAATTTAGATGGAGAAAGTATTATCTCTGTAATGTCCTTTGAAGAAATAAAAAACATAATAAAGGGGAATACACAAAAAATTATAGAATTATCTCATAAGAAAATAAGGTTGGAGATTAATGTGGAAGATGACTTTCATACAAATGAATTTTATCCTATCATATCCATACTAAATAATTTGATTGTAAATTCCATAGAATCAATTAATGAAAGTGGATATATATGTATAGAAGAAAAAATACATGGAGACTACATTGTATTTACTATAGAAGACAATGGAGAAGGTATTCATAAAGATGAAATTAAATTAATTTTTAATCCTGGATATTCAACTAAATTTAATAAGGACACAGGAGCAATATCAACGGGCATAGGATTGACCCATGTGCATAATATAGTTGGAGATTATTTTAAAGGTAGAATAAAAGTTGAATCTAAAGAAGGGGTTGGAACTGTATTTAAAATAGAAATACCGAAGATGTACATGATTAATTAGGAATAAAAGGCTTTGTGGATAGGAGGGGGAAAATGGAATTTAGCATATATATAGTAGATGATGATGAGAATATAAGGGCCATATTAAAAAAGGTCATAAGGGATAACAAATTAGGATATGTAATAGGAGAGTCTAGTGATGGCATACATGGAATTGAAAACATAATAGACTTAAAACCTAATATTGTATTAGTAGATTTATTGCTACCAAAGTGTGATGGGATTACCATAGTAGATAAGGTGACCTCAATGAATAGGGATATATCCTTTATTATGATATCTCAAGTGGATTCACCTAATATGGTGGGAGAAGCTTACAAGAAAAATATTGAATTTTTTATTCATAAACCAATAAATCAAATAGAAGTAATATCCATTATAAACAAAGTTAAAGGGAACATAAAAATGAAAAAAATTGTGAATTCATTAGAAAAAACCTTACATAGTATAATGGATCTAAAAGGTAATGATGAATTTGGAAGTCATAAGAAAAATAAAAAGCATAAAGGGGAGAAAATATTATTAGAATTAGGCATAATAGGTGAAGCGGGAAGTAATGACATTATAGAAATCATTAACATGCTAATGGAAAAAAATGAAATGAATATAAATACAATTAGTAATAAGAAAGTATATGAAATTTACGATATGTTAAAAAATAGATATAAAAATTTGTATGAAAAAGAGTTAAGTATAGGTGCTTTTGAGCAGAGAATAAGAAGGGCAGTTGGTAAGGGGTTAAAGAATATAGCTAACTTAGGATTAGAAGATTATGCTAATGATATATACATGAAATACTCTAATTCATTATTTGATTTTAGTGAAGTGAGAAGAGAGATGAACTATATAAAAGGCAAAAGTACACACCCAGGAAAAATAAACATAAAAAAGTTCATAGATGGAATAGTAATAGAAGTTTTAAATGAATTATAAAATAAGAATAAAATCAAAATTCGAAAAACTTAGAAAAAACTATATAGGAATCTATATAGTTTTTATAGTTTTTTGTAGTCCTTAAATTATTTTATTAATAGATCTTATTATTAATAAAATTGTTTGGAGGGATTATAAGTGAGTAGAAAAGTAGAATTTTTATATTTACAACAAGAGGACTGTGTAAAAGCTGGCGGATATGACATGAAAGGCTGTATGAAAGCTACTGAAAGATCATTCTTCTTACATGGTAAAGGTGATTTCATACTACCAGGAAAACCTGTTATTAGATGGGGTGGCCCAGAGACAGAAGAAAAAACTGGTAGAATTATGTCTATGCCTGCATTTTTAGGGGGACAAAAATATGCAAAAGAATTAGAAGATATGGACTTGATTGGACCTATAAATACTTCAGGAATCAAATACATACCTAGTAAGCCTCACAATCCAAAGAAATATGGTTTGCCTAGAGCAAATGCAGTAATTATCATTAATGACCCTGATACATTGATGCCTTCTTGTATTATGGATGGCACGTTAGTAAGTGCAATGAGAACAGGTGCAGCATCAGGTGTAGCAGCAAAATATCTTGCAAATCCAGATTCAAAGGTAATGGGACTTGTTGGTGCAAGTGTACAAGGGATAACCCAAACATTAGCTCTTAAAGAAGGTGTTCCATCATTAGAAGTATGTAAGGTGTTTGATATAAATCCAGAAACAAGTAAAAAATTTGTAGAAGAAATGAAAGATAAAGTGGATATGGAATTTGTAATTGTTGATAGTGCTGAGAAAGCATTTAGAGATTCTGATGTTATTAGTACTGCTACTATGGCTAAAGAGGCTTATGTAAATGGAGAGTGGTATAAAGAAGGAGCTTTTCATTGTGAAATTTCATTTTGGGATACACCACCAGAAGCTCTAAAAGCTATGGATTTTGTAGTTGTAGATAGCTGGTATCAAGTAAAACACCATGGAGTAGACGTAAGTTGTAGAGCTGTGAGAGATGGGGTCATACCAGAAGATAAAATAAGAGGTGATCTTGGAGAAATTATCGTTGGAACAAAACCTGGAAGACAAGGTAGAAAAGAAAAAATATTCTTTAATCCAATAGGAATGGGAATTCATGACTTATCAGAAGCTCATAGGGTATATGAAAATGCCATGAAAATGGGAATCGGAAAGAGATTACCTTTATGGGAAAATCCAATATTAGGTTAGGTTCGTTACTATATAGGGGCATGGGGTAAATTATCCCATGCTACTAAATTAATTACATCTATAGGAAATCAGACTTTAAATACTATTAAATTTGAAAGGTGGTTTTTCTATGAACTTTGGACCCTACAATATGTTGATGGATTTTGCCTTAATGTCCATATTACTTTTCATGGCCCAATTAATGAGGGCTAAAATAAAATTAATACAAAACTTATATTTGCCATCATCCCTAGTGGCGGGATTTATAGGTCTATTCTTAGGGAAGCAGTTTATAAATATCATACCATTTTCAGATAAAATAAGTACTTATCCATATATGTTAGTTGTAGTTTTATTTGCGTCTCTTTTTATAGGGAGAACAGAAAAAAGTTCCTTTAAAGAGGTTATAGATAAAGTAGGAGATACTTTCACTATTAATTCGGCTGTATATTTTGGACAATATGGAGTAGCAATTTTAATAGGTGGATTTATCCTAAGTAAATTTTATCCGAATATAAACCAAGGGTTTTCCATATTAATGCCAGGTGGATTCATAGGTGGACATGGAGCAGCAGCAGCCTTTGGAGGAGCATTTAAGGAACTTATTGGATGGGAAGAAGCACTTCCTATTGGACAGACTTTTGCTACTGTAGGATTACTATTTGGAGTATTAGGAGGACTTGTCATAATTAATATAGGAACTAGGAAAAAGGCAACTAGATTTATTAAAACCATGAGTCAATTGCCAGAAAGTATGCAAACAGGGTTAGTTCCTTTAAATGAAAGAGGTCCTATGGGGTATGAAACAGTTAACCCCATGTCTATAGATCCCCTTACTTGGCATGTACTATTAGTATTAATGGCTACGGCTGGAGGGTATTATTTCACTAACTGGTTTAAAATTATACTTCCTAAAATAAGCTTACCTATGTTTTCTGTGACAATGATTATGGGAGTGCTGTTACAATTAATATTAAACCTAATTGGATTAGGGGAATACGTGGATAAGAAGATTATGACAAGGATAGGTAGCTCAGCCACAGACTATTTAGTAGCATTTGGAGTAGCATCAATAAAACTTGCTATAGTTGTTAAATATGCTGCTCCTATATTTATATTATTTTTAGTTGGAGCCATATTCTGTGTAACTTATTTATTTTTAGTGGGAAGAAGATTATTTAATAACTTTTGGTTTGAAAGGTCCATATTTATATTTGGTTGGTCAACAGGTGTTATAGCCATAGGAGTAACTCTTTTGAGAATAGTTGATCCAGAATTTAAGAGCAAAACCCTAGAGGATTATGGTATGGCTTATGTATTCATGTCATTTATTGAAATACTATTAATATCCCTATTACCTATTTTAATGGTTAATGGATATGGACTAATTACAGGTTTAGTATGTTTCGTTATTTTTGGAACTTTAATTTGGATTACTGCCCATAAATATGGAATTAAAGGTGGTTCTATGAGTGAACTTCGACAGGGAGAAGAAGAAATTATATATAAATATGATACAAATAGTTAATTTATAAGATTGAAAGAACTAAGGGAAATTTTTACCCTTAGTTCTTTTATTTGTACACAGAGAGGATAAAAAGTGATAAAATCTAAGATGGATTATAATGGTGGGAGGGCTAAAAATGGAAGGCAGAATATGGATACCTAAGAATGTTGAGAAGAAGGAAGCTTGTCCTTGTGGAAGTGAAAAGACCTATGAAAAATGTTGTCTTAAAAAAGGATTAAAATATAGAAATTACGGAAAAAATCATGAGGATAAAAATATTTTAATAGAAGAAAGTGAATGTGATAGGGAATACAGAAAAATCACAGGAGTAGTATTAGATACTATTAATAAGGCAGATATGGAAAATGGGTTAAGTGTGTCTTATGGGGTGGAATCATTAAAGCAATTATATGGATTATATGAAGACTCCATATCTATCTTTAGTAAATATTCTTCTTGTACTAAAGGATGTAGTCAATGTTGCCATATGTACGTGGACTTAACAGCTATGGAAGCAGAAGTTATAAGAAAGTTTGTAATTGAAAATTTTACTAATGAAGAAATTGAAAAAATAATGTGTAGATTAGAAGAAAATAAAGACCTTGTTCCAGACTATAGAGAATTAGTAGGATTAGAAAAGATGAGTGATCAGTTAGATTCCTATTGGAGTAAACAAATACCCTGTCCTTTTTTAAATGAGGAGAAGGAATGTGGTATCTATCAAGTAAGACCTGTTAAATGCAGAACTTTCATGGCCTTTTCTAAGGAAGAGAATTGTACATACGAAGATAATAAGTCCTTTAGAATAGAAACTCCTATGGGTAATGGCCTATTAATAGGAGCAGATGCTATATCTACTAATGTGAAAAGATTTAAAGACTTAAAGGCAGAAGATAAAAAGACTAATTTATTAGCTTTAAAAAAATCTATCTATCATTGGTTTAAAGATGGATTTAATAATATAGACAGAAGTATTTAGGGTTAAAAGCTTTATTCTAAAATTTTAGAATAAAGCTTTTTATTTTTGAAAATTTTGGTTGAAAGTGCACATTTAAATAAGTAAAATGTATATATATACAAAAAGTAGAGGGGGAAGCATTGTGAAAAATATTATTGTAAGTGAGATTAAAGAGATAAAAGACGAACTTATAGAGATAAATGATTTTATGTATAATTATCCGGAACTTGGGAATGAAGAGTTTAAAAGCTCTAAATTGCTGAAGGACATTCTAATAAAATATGGTTTTACAGTGGAAAGTAATCTAGCTAATCAAAAAACTTCATTTAAGGCAGTTTATGATAGTAAAAAAGATGGTCCTACCATTGGATTTTTATGCGAATATGATGCGCTACCAGATATAGGACATGGATGTGGACATAACATGATAGGTACTATGGGAGTAGGAGCTGGTATTGCTCTTAGTAAGGTGATAGATGAAATAGGAGGGAAGATAGTCGTACTAGGAACTCCAGCTGAAGAAACAGATGGAGGAAAGGTACATATGGTAAATGCAGGAGTATTTGAAGACATAGATGTGGCTATGATTGTTCATCCAGCAGAAAAGAGTTTTAATAGTGGAACTTCATTAGCTATGGATGCCATAGAGTTTGAATTTATAGGGAAACCTAGTCATGCTGCAGCAGAACCAGAGGCAGGAATAAATGCATTAGATGGAGTTATTATGACCTTCAATGGTATAAATGCTTTAAGGGAACATTTAAAATCAGATGTTAGAATCCATGGAATCATAAAAGAAGGTGGTGTGGCAGCTAATATAGTTCCAGAAAGGGCTGTAGCACAATTTTATGTGAGATCAAAGAAAAGAAATTATTTAAATGAAGTGGTAGATAAGGTGAACGATATAGCTAAGGGTGCTTCTTTGATGACTGGTGCCACATTAAATATTAGAAATTATGAGATTAGTTATGACGATATGAGAACTAATGAGGTCTTATCGAAGGTTTTTAAAGATAATATGAAATATATGGATGTAGATGATTTAGAAGAGAATAGATCAGGCCTTGGGTCTATAGATATGGGCAATGTAAGTTATGTAGTACCATCCATACACCCATATATAGGCATAAAGGAGGGTGTAGTAGCACACACTAAAGAATTTGCAGATAATACTATTACACCTAAGGCCCACGAAAGAATAATTCAAGGTGCATGTGCCATGGCTTTAAGTGGATATGATGTAATAATGGATAAAGAATTATTAAAAGCAATTAAAGATGCGTTTGAAAATAAGTAGGGACCTCTTAAATATAGTATTATAGATATAGGATGAATAGTTTAATATTTATCAATACCTAATTTTAAAAAGTGCTTGAAAAATCTAAATAATTATATATTATACATATATAATATATTGAAAAGGAGATAGGATTTCTTATCAAGACTAAACTTTAAAAAAGTCATAAAAAACAATGATTATAGAATCAATTTCTAAATAAAAAAACCGCAAACTTATTTTTAATCTAAATAAGTTTGCGGTTTTTGCAACTAGCTTATAATTACTTCCGAAAGTTCTATTTCTCTTGACGGCCCTTTTAATTAATTTATATAGTATAATTCACCTATGAAATTGAAATTGATACTTTTGAGTTCAGAGGAGTAGATGATGATGAAGTTAGGAGTATTCAGAATTATGAAGATCTAGAAATTGAATCCTTAGCTAGTGAGTTATATTCTATGTTCACCCAAATGTTGTTGGCTCCAGTTGTAGATGATGAATCAAGTAACAGACATAATTAATGGAAAGAGAGTTTTGGGACCACCGAAAGAAATCCAAGAAGTAGAAAACGCTTTGGATGTGTATGAACGATTACTTGATATGAATCAATAATCTCTAAATGATTTCTTACTTGCTCACAGAATATTGATGGAAGGATTGACAAATGAAGCTGGTGTATTTAGGTAAGGTGGTGTCGGCATATTTGCAGAAGACCATCTTGTACATATGACACCTCCAGCTGAATTTATTCATGAGTACATGACTTCTTTGATAAACTGGTTTACTCAAGCTAAGGATGTTCATCCTCGTTTGGAGTAGTGATATGATTTTTGTGGTATTTAGTAGACAAAGGGAAGATTGAGGGAAGCTTGCTTGTAGCCAAAAATTCTATAATAAAGCTATAAATATCACTCTTTTATTTGAGTGATATTTGTATTTGTTTAAAGCAATCAGCTTAAAGTTCATTGATGTATCATCTAGCTTCTCCGGTTCATTATATTCTCCATTATATTCGTCAGATTCAACTGTCTTCTCTGATACTTGGCAATGGAGAGAAAAGTTGATTGTAATGTTAGAACATTAAAAATGGCATGAATTTTGCATTATATAAATGACGAATATTGTATTGGAGGAGAATATTATGCTTTTATTGAAGAATTGTGAAATCTATTCACCTGAGTATTTAGGGAAGAAAGACATTTTAATGAGTGGAGGGAAGATCCTAGTAGTCTCTGAGGATTTAAATAAATATGCTCAGCTATCAGAAGTGACGGTTTTGGAATGTGACAAGCAAATGGCATTCCCAGGCTTCGTTGACTCCCATGTGCATATTTGTGGAGGTGGCGGAGAAGGGGGATTCAAAACAAGAACTCCCGAGATTAAAATGACGGACTTAACGGCTGCAGGTGTAACAACAGTTGTTGGGTGTTTAGGGACAGATGGTATGGGAAGGAATATGGCCAACCTTATTTCGAAAGCAAAAGGACTCAAAGAAGAGGGCTTATCTGCCTATGTTTATACTGGATCTTACCAAGTGCCTGTTAGAACATTGACAGGTGATGTAGTGAAAGATATCATGTTTATAGATGAGGTCATTGGTGTTGGTGAGATAGCAATTTCGGATCACCGATCATCTCAGCCTTCGAAGGAAATCCTTACCAAATTGGTTGCAGATGCAAGAATGGGTGGTTTGCTGGCTGGAAAAGCCGGTGTGGCTCATATGCATCTTGGTAGTGGTAAAGCCATGCTGGATATAATTAATGAGATTATAAGAGAAACGGAACTGCCGCGTACTCAGTTTCATCCAACACATGTGAATCAGAATCCAGAGCTTTTCTCTTGTGCAGTTGAATATGCAAAAGAGGGTGGTTATGTTGATTTTACAACAAGTACTACCCCGCAATACATTGCAGAAGGGGAGGTGAAAGCAGCTGAAGCACTGAAGATCTGTTTGGAAAAAGGGGTGTCCAAGAGACATATAACTTTTTCATCAGACGCTCAAGGAAGCTTGCCTTGTTTTGATGAAAACGGGGAATTTGAAGGTTTAAAAATTGGAAGGGTATCTTCTTTATATGAGTCAGTTAGAGAAGCCATTATGGAGTTGAATGTGGAGATAGAAGATGCTATTAGAGTAATTACTGAGAATCCGGCAAATATATTACAATTGAAGAATAAAGGTCGAATTGAAAAAGGAATGGATGCCGACATCGTTCTTGTCGATGATCGAAACTACGAAATTCAAACAGTTATATCAAAGGGTATTATCATGTGCAGAGATGGAGCACCTGTGATTGGAGATATGTTTGAATAAGCCGTAGTATTTGTTTAGGGAGGGATTATGAATAAAAAACGTGCAGTGCTGCTTACAACGTCTGATGTGACTCGGGATGCTTTGGTTAACCAACTTAATGAATACCTCGATAATGATATTGAAGTTATTGGGTACACTGTGGAGCACGGCCTTGAGGACATGGTTGACGCGGATATATATATCGTATCAAGTGACCTTCAATACCGTGAACTAGTGGAAGCAGGCTATCCATTTGAAGGCAAAAATGTCATTATTGGAAAGCGAACTGTTAATATGGAGAATTTGGATCAGATTGTTGAAATACCTGATAAAACAGAAGTGTTATTTGTTAATGATTCAGAAGAATCAACCTACGACAGTATTAAAATATTGAATGAATTAGGTGTGAATCATATCAAATACATTCCCTATTATCCGGGTGTGGAATTGACTGATATAAAAGCGACCATTGGAATAACTCCGGGAGAGTCGGGGCTAATTCCTGATGGAATTGAAACAGTTATTGATATTGGAACCAGGATTTTTGACTTCACAACCATTGCGAAAATACTGGGTGCATTTGGAGTAATTAATGACAAAGGTGGTATGTTTTCCAAGAATTACCTCCAAAAAATCATTAGGGTAGCCCAAAAGCTTTCAATGTCAAAAAATCGAATTTCTGAGCTGCGTGAGAACCTCAAGAATGTAATTGAAGGTTTGGAAGAAGGTCTCATTGCTTATGATCAAAATGGAAAAATTACAGTGTTTAATGAAAATCTGAAACGGATTTTAAAACCACGATTTGATGAAATGATAGGCATGAAGCTGAATCAAGTGATTTTTAATAAGAAGTTGCTTGAATACTTAATGGATGAGAAGAGGCATGAGAATATGATCATGACTTTGGAAGGTGAAGAGGTCATCATTCATAAAACGCAAGTCATGTGGAAGGGTGTTACGATTGCAACCTTTAAAGCAAGGCGTCCTGATGCTTTTGCGATTGGTATCAATAGGAAGAAAGTTATAAATAAAGGCTATATTGCTAAATATTCGATGGATGACATTGTTGGGGCAAGCCGTTCAATCATAGAGGCGAAAAGCATTGCCGAAAAACTTGGCCAAAGGGATATGACCATTTTAATTGAGGGGGAAAGCGGCACTGGAAAAGAAATGTTTGCTAGTGCAATTCATAACATTTCAGATCGCAAAAATGGGCCGTTTCTTGCAATCAATTTCAGTGCTTTGACTGACGATCTCATTGAAAGTGAACTTTTTGGTTATGAGGAAGGCGCATTTACAGGAGCCAAGAAAGGTGGAAAAGAAGGCTTTTTCGAACAGGCAGATGGGGGAACTATTTTCTTAGATGAAATTGGAGATGTTTCTTTGAAGGTTCAAGCTAGGTTGCTAAGGGTCCTTGAGGAGAAAGAAATAATGCGGGTAGGAGGGAATAAGATCCGTCCTGTAAAAGTTCGTGTTATTGCTGCAACAAACAAGAATCTATCTGAACTGGTTGAAGAAAAACAATTTCGAGAAGACCTCTATTTCAGGCTAAAGATGGGCTATATCCAGTTGCCTACTTTAAGACAGAGAAGAGAGGATATTCCATTGTTGTTGAATCAGCTTTTAAGCACCTCAACAATAGAGAACGTTGAGATTTCTGACGAAGTGTATGATAAATTGAAAGAATATGAGTGGTTGGGTAATGTACGGGAATTAAAGAACACGATCACCTATATGTTGGCTGTTAAATCTGGTAATGTAGTGACAGTTAATGACTTACCTCAAAAGTCTTTTTTCAAAGAAAGAAAACCGGTGGAAAGCAAGGATGAGAGGATTGGAAATGAAGAAAAGTATAGACTCGACCGTTTTGAAAGCTTTCTACTGAATACGATTTATGAGAATCCAGGAATAGGCAGAAAATTGTTGTCTGAATTGAGCTATGCAGCTGAAGTTGGACTGACAGAAAATCAGATTCGAAGCAGATTGAATAAACTGGAAAGGGAAGGATTTATTCAGAAGAGGAAAGGACGCTTTGGAACTTCACTGACAGATGCAGGAGCGAACCTAATCAACAAATAAAATATGTGGTTAAAAGTGGTGGTATATGGTGATGTCGATTCACCACATATCACCATTTTTTATGAATATGGTGACCATAAATTGTGATTTGGTCAAATTTTATTGGACTGAGTATTGTTTTAAAGTTGGCATGGAATTTGCTCTATATTATAGTAACAAATTTAAAGGGGTGATATAAATGTCTATCAAAGGGAAGCATCAGATTGAAGGGGATAAGAAACCACGAGCGTGGGAAATGCCAGACACATACTTAATAATATTTTTTGTTATTCTATTTGCAGCTCTATTGACCTATCTGGTTCCCATCGGATCATTCGAGATGGAAGAGGTAACTTATCTGTATAAAGGGGTGGAAAAAACAAAAACAGTACCAGTCGCAGACAGTTTTCATTTTGAAACAGATGATTCTGGAACGCCTATAAGAAATGGCATTAGAATCTTCGAACCTTATGGCGGTGTAGGAATTACGAATTACATGTTCGAAGGTTTGGTTAGCGGTAGTAAGTGGGGTACGGCAGTAGGTGTAATTGCCTTTATTTTGATAATTGGTGGTGCATTCGGTATTGTCATTAAAACAAGTGCTGTTGATGCCGGAATGTTTGAACTCATTAAGAAGACCAAAGGTAATGAAAATTATTTCATTCCAATTATATTTGTCCTGTTCTCACTTGGTGGTGCGATTTTCGGGATGGCAGAAGAAACAATAGCGTTTGCAATGATTTTAATCCCTATTATTGTTGCCCTAGGCTATGACTCAATAACAGGACTGTTTGTGACCTATATTGGTGCACAAATCGGATTTGCAACTTCATGGATGAATCCTTTTACTGTGGCAATCGCACAAGGTGTATCAGATGTACCTATTCTATCTGGTGCCGGTTTCAGACTGGTCATGTGGAGTTTTTTCACTCTGTTTGGGATAGTATACTCATACAGATATGCAAAGAAAGTTAAGAAAAATCCTGAAAGCTCTATAGCTTATCAAACAGATGCATATTTCCGAAATGATCTTCAGGCTAAAAAGGATATTAAGATCCAATTTACCACTGGACATAAATTGGTTCTACTGACTATCTTTCTGGGGATATGTTGGATAATATATGGTGTTGTAAGATACGAATACTATTTGCCTGAGATAGCTACTCAATTTTTCATTATGGGTGTAGTTTCAGGTATTATTGGCGTCATATTTAAGCTAAATAATATGAAATTAAATGATATTGCTACAAGCTTTAGAGATGGTGCGAAAGACCTTTTAGGTGCAGCTTTAGTCGTTGGTATGGCCAATGGGATTGTATTAGTACTTGGAGGGACTGATGCAGGTACACCTTCTGTTTTAAATACGGTTCTTAACTGGATGTCATCTGGTCTAGCTGGCATGCCTGCAGCTGTATCGGCATGGTTCATGTATATATTCCAATCTATTTTCAACTTTTTCGTTGTGTCAGGTTCAGGGCAGGCTGCATTAACAATGCCGATTATGGCGCCGCTTGCCGATTTAGTAGGCGTTAATAGACAGGTTGCAGTGTTGGCATTCCAGTTAGGTGATGGGTTCACGAATATGATTGTTCCAACTTCAGGTGTACTGATGGGAGTGCTTGGAATAGCAAGATTGGAATGGAGTACCTGGGCGAAATTTATGATTAAGATTCAAGCAATCCTGATGCTTTTTGCATCAATTTTCATAATCGCAGCAGTTCTGCTGGGATTTAGTTAAGGGGTATTGCCTATAGCTACCCTTTATACCAATAAACACAGACGTTTTAGTGCATTATTCCATGTATGAGCGAGACGCAAATTGAATGTGTTTTAGGGACTGATTATGAGATAGCGTAATTTTACACTATCTCATTCTTTTACTGCAATGCTATTTTGCAATTGATGAAATCATGAAACTTTTATTAGTAATGAGTTTACTGAGGTAAAGGAGCGATTGTATGAAGTTTTTTCAATGTAATGAGCCTTTAAAACCAGCATCAGACAATTCAGTTGTTATTGATGAGTACAATTATCCAAGAATTGAGATGAATCTCAAATTAATAAAGGAAAATGTCAACAAGGTCGTTGAACTTTGTGAATATCTGGATATTAAGATTGCAGCTGTTACAAAACTTATCTGCGGCAATCCACAGATTGTCGAGGTTTTAGTGGAATCGGGAATCGAAATGCTCTCTGATGCGAGAATTGAAAACATAAAAAAATATAAGCACATCAATATACCTAAAATGATGATTCGACTTCCAATGCGAAGTCAAGTTGATCAAGTGGTTGAATTTTGTAATGTATCTTTAGTATCTGACCTTGAAATGATGCGTCTTCTTAGTGAATCTGCATTGAAAAGGCATACAATCCATGATGTGATCGTGATGATTGATATGGGCGACTTAAGGGAAGGGATTTTCTACGAGGATAATATTCATACCACAATCAATAGAGCCCGTGATTTGTCAGGAATTCGGATTATCGGAATTGGAACCAACTTATCATGTTATGGTGGCGTGATGCCCACGCAGGAAGTATTGGAAAACCTTGTTGCATTAAAAGAGACATTGAATAATAATTATGGTTTAGACATGAAGATTGTATCAGGAGGGAATTCTGGAACCCTGAGTTTACTGATGAATGAAGGGAAATTGCCCAAAGGGATTAATCAGTTGAGATTGGGAGCATCACTCTTCATGGGAATTGGTCTCAATGATGAACCAATAGAGGGCTTGAACCATAATGCATTTCGATTGGTATGTGAAGTGATTGAGGTGAAGAAAAAACCTTCTGTACCGGTTGGAAAAATTGGTTTAGATGCATTCGGCAATAAACCTGTATTTGAAGATAAAGGTGATATTGTTCGATGTATCTGTGGGATTGGAAAGCAAGATGTTAGTCCGTCGAATCTGATTCCAATCGATAAGGATATTGTGATCCTTGGAGGCAGCAGTGACCATTTAATATTAGATGTAACTCAAAGCAAGACCGACTATCAAATAGGTGATGATATGGTGTTTGAGTTGACATATGGCGGGTGTTTAAGTCTCATGACATCTGACTATGTGCAAAAACGACTATTGTATGCTGAATAAACGCTTAATTGATTTTATGTAAGGCAAAAGATGCTGGTGGAAAGAAGACAATGTCATGGATTAAGTAAAGGGAGGCGATTATAATGGGAACCATAGGAATATTAGGTGGAATGGGACCACTTGCAACAGTAGATATATTCAACAAAATAATTACCTTAACCGAAGCAAATAGTGATAATGAGCATATTGAAATAATTGTAGATAACAATACAAGAATTCCTGATAGAACAAACCATATAATCAATAATGGAGAAAACCCAACAAACTATTTAATTAAATCTGCAATACGCTTGGAAATGATGGGAGCAGATGTAATCATCATGCCTTGTAATACTGCCCACTATTTTTATGATGAAGTTGTTAAGTATATAGATATTCCTTTTTTGAATATGATAGTAGAAACAGCAAAGGAGACAGAAAAACTGTATTCTGGTAAAAAAGTAGGTCTCCTGGCAACAGCAGGTACTTATAACTCTGGGATATACGATAAAGTGTTCAGTGAATATGGCTTGGAATTAATAAAGCCTGATTCTGATAAAATGAAATATATTATGGATTTAATATATGGGATAAAAAGCGGTAGGAGTGACATAGACATTACGAATTTCCATACTGTATTACAGGATTTGAAAGAGCAAGAGGTAGAAGCTTTTATTCTGGGATGCACAGAGCTTCCTATAGCTTTTGAAATGTTTGACATCAATGAAAAATACATAGATCCTACAAAGATATTGGCTCGCAGTTCAATAAAATACGTAGGGAGAAAAATAAGAAATGAATCTATCTAGAATTATCTGCAATGAAAAAATAAAGAAATGCTAGGTTGCATTATAACAACCCAGCGCTTCCAATATCCTGGCCACCCTAAAGGGTTCAAATCCCTTAGGCACGCTACAAATATTAGAAATACTCACTTTTCAATTAGAGAGGTGAGTGTTTTTTATTCCCAACTTTTTTCTGATGGTGTCGCAATAGGAATGATTCAAGTATAGTTGAGCAACTCCTATAGTTCTAATGATGCAATTCTAAAAGGATAAATCCTTTAGAATGTTGTGAGGTGAACCGTATCATAAGTAATTTTTCTTATATTAAAAAAATATTAACTAATATTAAGAATTTAATAAATTCATCTCAAAAATAAATATTATAGTTATAATAAGATAAACAAAAAAAGTCAAACCTAATAATATATGGAAATATATAATGAATTAAAGAAAGTGGTGATATGGTTGCAATATGTTTTTATGATAATATTTTTAGGAATATATGGGGCAATAAATTTTTTTGTGGGAAGGTATATATTCAATTTTGCCAATCTAGGAATTATACAAGTTAATAAATATATATTTTGGATATTATTTTGGATTACAGCCTTTTCGTTTATAATATCTAGATTTGGGCATGAAATTCTTCCTAGGAGATTGGCGAATATTTTTTTAAAAGTAGGTTCCTATTGGATGGCCCTATTATTTTATATGGTTCTATTATTGGGAATTGTATATATGTTTCTGTTAATAAACAAAGGAGTAAAAATAATTCCTCAGGATATTATTAATAGTAGTAAATTTGCAATGAGAAGTGGTATTTTAATAGTATCCACAGTAATTGTAATATGCACTATAGGGTATATAAATGCTAATAATTTAAAGGTTATAAATTATAATGTGAAAATACCTAAAAGTGCTGGAGATATTAAAAAGTTAAATGCCATAATGATTAGTGATGTGCATTTAGGGGTTTTAATAGATAAGGAAAAATTAGAGAAAATAGTGGAGAAAGTTAACGGAGAAAATCCAGATATAATTTTTATCTGTGGAGATTTAGTTGATGAAGATATTTCACCTATTTTGGAACACAAGATGGGGGAAGTGTTAGAAAAGTTAAAATCTAAGTATGGAACATATTTTGTCATGGGAAATCATGAATATATAGGAAGAAAAGATAAAGAGATAATTGAAGAGTTAAAAAGTGCAAATATAAATGTATTAGTAGATGAGGTTACAAAAGTAGATAATAGCTTTTATGTGGTAGGAAGGGATGACCTAGCTAGTGGATATATAAAGGGAACTGAAAGGAAATCTTTAGATGAGTTAACTAAAGGGATAGATAAGAGTTTGCCCATAATAGTATTGGATCATCAGCCTAAAGAGTTAGAGGAAGCAAAGAATATTGGGGCAGATATGCAGTTATCAGGCCATACACATAGGGGCCAAATGTTTCCTAATAATTTCATTACCCAAAGGGTCTATGAAGTAGATTGGGGCCATGTTAAAAAGGATAATTTAAATGTGATAGTATCATCAGGGGTTGGTACTTGGGGTCCACCTATAAGGTTTGGAACTAATGCAGAAATAGTGAAAATTAGTATGGATTTTAAATAGTAACAAGGGAAGAAGGATGTGATAAATAAATATTAGCACATCCTTTTGTTTGTGAAATTTTAATATAAAAAAGATTATGAAGAAAAGAGGAGTTTTCATTTATAATAAAGAATTAATCAAAAGCAATTAAAAAAAGATAAAGTGAGTCAAGGGACTCACTTTATCCAATATCAAAATTTAATACATTTTCCTCTGTATCTTGTTCAATTATAATTATATAAGATTCAGTAACCTTTATTTTCAATATGGTAGATGAAATTTCTTCCACATGAAATTCACCGTTAAAGTCTGCTATTTCTTCAGCATTTTTAGATATGAATCTTAAAAAGTAAGTTATTGGTAAGCCGTTAATTAATTGAGTCTTACCAGCTTTAAATTCTAATAGACTAATAGGTGCTTTGAAATTTTGTATCACTAAATCCATTAATTCTTGCATACTAACTTTCATAACATAGCTCCTTTTTATAAGTGTAGTTTATATTAGTTTTCTAAATTTAATTATTATTATTAAAATAATTTTAATATATAAGAAAATAGTAACATGCTAAATTTGTAAAATCAAGTCATTTAAAGAAAATATGGAGGTGGATAAAATGATTTTAATCAAAAACGCTTATATTTACACTATGGGTGAGAAAAATTATGAACATGGATCGCTATTAATTAAAGACAAGAAGATAGAATATGTAGGTCCTAATTTAGAAGAGAAAGACGCTGAAATAGTCATAGATGCTAAAGGGAAGTTTGTAATGCCTGGTATGATTGATGCCCATTGTCACTTAGGTATGTGGGAAGATGCTGTTGGTTTTGAAGGGGCTGATGGAAATGAAATAGTAGATCCTGTAAGTCCTGAGTTAAGAGCCATCGATGCAATTAATCCTATGGACAGATGTTTTGAAGAGGCACTACTTGGGGGGATAACTACTGTAGCAACAGGACCTGGGAGTGCAAATGTTATAGGAGGTCAATTTTCTGTTATAAAAACCCATGGAGATAGGGTTGATGACATGATAGTAAAGGAAACCTTAGCCATGAAGTGTGCCTTTGGAGAAAATCCTAAGAGATGTTATAGTGATATTAAAAAATCTCCCTCTACTAGGATGGCAACAGCATCTATTATGAGGGAAACTCTTATGAAGGCAAAGGAATATGTTCAAAACAAGAAAAAGGATAAAGATGCTAAATTTAATATGAAGTATGAAGCATTAGAAAAGGTTATTAATAAGGAAATTCCGTTAAAGGCTCATGCACATAGGGCTGATGATATTTTGACGGCTTTAAGAATAGCTAAAGAATTTGATTTAGATATTACACTAGAGCATTGTACAGAAGCCCATTTAATAACTAAATACTTAAAAGAAGGTTACCAAAAGGGTATAGTAATAGGGCCAACTCTATCTAATAGATCTAAAATAGAACTTAAAAATCTTACTTTTGAAACGGCAGGCATATTAGAAAAGGAAGGTATTGAGTTTGCCATAATGACAGACCATCCAGTAATTCCTCTTCAATATTTACCCGTATGTGCAGGTTTAGCTGCTAGGGAAGGGTTAAAGGAAGATACAGCTCTTAGGAGCATAACTATAAACCCAGCTAAAATATTGGGTATAGACCATAGGGTAGGAAGTCTTGAAGTTGGAAAGGATGCAGATGTGGTAATCTTTGATGGACATCCATTTGATTTAAGAAGTAAAGTACACAAAGTTATAATAAATGGAGAAATAGTTAAATAAAAAATAGGTAAAAAAACAGGTAGTAAGCTTTAGATTACTACCTGTTTTCTTAATTTCCCAAAATAATAGGCTTCTAATTAGAAGCCTATTAAGGAGGTATGAAAAAAATTGTTTTTCACTTACACTTTATTATATAAGAACTTACTGTTCTTATGGGGATAGAATAAAGGAGTGTTGTGCTTAATAATTATAATACAGGATAAATATTAATAAACTATGAATAAAGTATTAATATTTTAGTAAGTTTTTAAAATTTATATTATAATAAATTTTTTTAGTAGGCTTTTATATTTTTACAAAAAATAAAAATAGGTCACTTTTAATGTGACCTATTTAGGGGATAGAATAAAGGAGTGTTGTGCTTAATATTTATAATACAGGATAAATGTTAATAAAATATGAACAAAACCTTATTTTTCGACAACCTATGCAAAATTATAATTTCCTATAAAATAAAAAGACCACTTTTCTTAGTGGTCTTGTTTTAAGGGGATAGAATAAAGGAGTGTTGTGCTTGGTATTTATAATACAGGATAAATATTAATAAAATATGAACAAAGCTAAAAAAGTACAATAAACAATCAAAAAACAAAAAACTGGGTGAGAAACCCAGTCTCTGTTTATTATTAAAGAATATTATCCACCAGTTACCAGTCCTGTTTACTTAGATAATATGCTCAATGTTAATTCTCTTAATACTTTACATGCAACAGCAGTCGACATACCACTTTGGTCATAATGGGGTGATAATTCAACCACATCAGCACCTACAATATTTAAATCTTTTAATAATACTATGGCATCCATTAGTTCTTTAAAAGTAACACCACCAGGTTCTATAGTACCAGTACCAGAGAAGATAGATGGGTCTAGTACATCTAAATCTATAGTCACATAAACGGGCTTTCCTTTTAAAGATTCAACTGTTTTATCTAAATTAGTAAAGTCAAATTTATTTAAATTAGTGTGCTCTTTGGCCCACATGAATTCTTCCTTTAATCCTGAACGAATTCCAAATTGATGGATTCTATTGTCGCCAAGGAAATCCCAAGTTTTTCTTATAACAGTAGCATGGGAAAGTTTTTCTCCCATATAATCTTCCCTTAAGTCAGTATGAGCATCAAAGTGGATAATATGTAAATCCTCATACTTATTATATACAGCTTCCACAGCAGGAAGAGTTACTAAGTGTTCTCCACCTATCATTAGGGGAATTTTATTAGCTTGTACTACTTTATTAGAAAAATCTCTTATCATGTCTAAGACTTTTTTTGTATTACCAAAGGGAAAGTCTAAATCTCCATAATCATATAAATTATAATCTTCTAAATCCATATCAATGTAGGGACTATAAGTTTCTAATCCATAAGAGTCATTTCTCATATGCATTGGACCAAATCTAGTTCCGGGTCTAAAGGACGTGGTTCCATCAAAGGGAGCGCCAAATAATACTAAACTAGATTCCTCATAATCATTTTCAAAACCTATAAATGATAAAGTGTTTTTAGCAAGTACCACTTTCAATCATCTCCTTCACGTATGTAGGAAGCATAAATGATCCTACGTGAATATCCGTATTATAGTATTTTGTCTTTAAGCCAAATTCTTCCCATTTAGAAGGATTAAAGTCTTTAATAGGATCGTATTTCTTAGATGCAAATCCAAATAACCAATGTCCAGATGGATATGTAGGCATATGGAATTGATATACCTTAGCAATTGGGAAAATTTCTTTAACCTTTTGGCTTGCACGTATCATCTCTCTTGCATCACCTTCATAATAAGGACTTTCATTTTGATTAACTAATATTCCCTCTTCAGTTAGAGCCTCAAAACAATTTCTATAAAACTCCCTAGTGAATAATCCTTCTCCAGGACCAATAGGGTCAGTAGAGTCAACTAATATTAAGTCGTAAGTATTAGGCTTGTTTTTTACAAACTCAATACCATCTTCATAAAATAATGTAACTCTAGTATCGTCTAATTTTGATGATGTAATAGGTAAAAATTCTCTAGATACGTCAACTACCATTTTATCTATTTCAACCATATGAATCTTTTCGATAGAAGGATATCTAGTAAGCTCCCTTACTGTACCACCATCTCCACCACCAATAACTAACACGTTTTTAATATTTGGGTTAGTTGCCATCGGTACGTGACAAATCATGTCATGATATATGAATTCATCTTTTTCTGTTACCATCATTAATCCATCTAATGTTAAAAACTTTCCAAATTCGTCACTTTCAAAAACATCTACACGTTGAAAATCACTTTGTCCTGTAAACAAATGATTGTTAACTTTAATAGAAAACTTTACGTCTTCAGTATGTTTTTCGCTATACCATAATTCCATAATGTCTATTCCTCCTAAATATTAAGATGCAGCATTATCTACAGGTTTAAATGTAATAGTACCTAAATCCTCTTTTGAATAATGTTTTATCTTATCTACTAATCCCCTTGGAACTTCCGTAGTTTCACTTTTTTCAGATTTTAGCGTTTCTGCTAAATAATCAAAAGCAACCCATGGATCTACACTATCTCCACATGTGAATAAATCCACTGCTGCATATCCATATTCAGGCCATGTATGTATAGTAAGATGAGATTCTTGAATGATTACAGCACCACTCACACCCCATGGATTAAACATGTGAAACGCACTTTGCACAATTGTAGCTTTTGCCTTTATAGCAGCTTCGTTCATGTATTTTTCAATTAAAGCATGGTTGTTTAATACTTCTTTATCGCAATTATAAAATTCTACTAAGATATGTCTTCCTAATTGTTCTATTTTCATAATTAATCACTCCTGAACTTTTAAATTTCAACCTTTGACCCATCTTTACAATATTATATAATTTTAAAAATAAATTATTTTCAATGAAAAAAGTTTAATAATAATAAACTTTGTGTTTAAAAATAGAATGGTTTTTTATTACTAAACTTTCAGTTTATTTTTAGTGTTTGTTTTCTATTACTAAACATACAGTTTATTTTTACTAAATATAAATATACTATGTTTTGAAAAAAAGTCAATAGTTTTCATAGGAAAAATATGAAAGAAATTTTTATAAAATAAGAATAAAAAAAAGAAGCCTGTAAAAAGGCTTCTTCTAGGCTCCTAATATTTTAATATGATTAATTTCAGGGTCATGACAATCTGTAATTAATGTGTGTTGATTTTTTAGTTCTTCTATATAATCAACTATTTCCTTACTAATCCTTTCACCAGGGCTTATTATAGGAATCCCTGGAGGGTATGCCATGATAGATTCTCCACTAACTTCTCCAATAGAATCCTTTAAAGGGATTATTTTTGTTCTACTATAAAAGGCATCCCTAGGAGAAACTATTATATCTGGATTTTCTAATAATATATTATAGTTAAAGGATTTATCTTTTTTATGATTTTTACTTATATGGAATAGAGCATTAATTAGTTTATCTACAGAGCTTTTATCATCACCTAAACTAACTATTGCAAGTATATTGTTAATATCTCCAAGTTCTACTTGGATTTTGTATTTATCTCTTAAAAGTTCATAGACTTCAAATCCTGTAAGACCTAAGTCTGAAACTTTAATGCTCAGTTTTGTTTCATCAAAATCGTAAACACCCTTATTGTCAATTAACTCTTTAGAAAAAGCATATAAGTGTGGTATTGTATTTATCTTTTCCCTAGCATATCTACACACACTAAGAATTTCAGAAAAAACTTCTTCGCCACGAGTGGCTAATATTTTTCTAGCACCATCTAAACTACTCATTAAAAGATAGGACGCACTAGTTGTTTGAGTTAAATTTAAAATATTTTTAATTCTCATAGGAGAAATATTTCCTTCTTTTAATAAAATAGCAGAACTTTGAGTCAAAGAACCACCTGTTTTATGAAGACTTATGGCAGACATATCCGCTCCAGCTGCCATAGCTGACATGGGTAGTTCATCATGAAAATGAAAGTGAGCACCATGGGCCTCATCTACTAGTACTACCATATTATGTTTATGAGCTAAATCTACAATAGCTTTTAAATCACATGTCATTCCATAATAGGTAGGATTTATAATAAATACTGCCTTTGCATCTAAGTTACTTAAAATAGCCTTTTTTATAGATTCATAAGACATACCCATAGCAATTCCTAAATCCTTATTAGTTTCTGGTTGAATATAAACGGGTATAGCACCACTTAAAACTAATCCACTTACAGCAGACTTATGAACGTTTCTAGGCATGATAATTTTATCATAAGGAGCACAAACACTCATTATCATAGCTTGTATCCCAGAAGATGTACCATTTACTAAAAAGAAACTATGGTCACACCCGTATGCATTTGCTAAAAGTTCTTGGGCTTTTTTTATAACACTAGTAGGATTAGATAAATTATCTAGACATTTCATGGAATTTACATCTATTTTCATTAGATTGGGTCCGAAAAAGTCTCTAAGTTCCTTTGTGCCTTTACCGAATTTATGTCCAGGTACGTCAAAGGGTGTTATACTACTATTTGAATATTTTTTTAAAGCATCAATTAATGGTGTGGAAAATTGGTTTAAAGACACAATACCGTCACTCCTTTTTATTTGAGTTTGATATTGTAAAGATAAGGGTCAGTACGATTTTATCACATGTGGAATAAATGTCAACAAGAAAAAAATATAAAAAGGGGGCGAAAAATAACCGCCTTTTAATTTTCTTTAAAAATTTATTGTTCGGTATTTCATCAAAAATATCTGCATATTTTGTTGAAAAATGAAGGATTAAATAGTATACTAAATAGGTCAATAAAACAAAAAAAGAGATGGAGTTAGGCAAATGGCAAAGAGAGTAGCAGTTTTAGGTGGACCACGTTGTGGTAAAACAACTTTAATACAGCAATTATATGTTGATATGAAAATTATGGGAATTAACGTAGGTTATGCACTAGAATATTCTACAGAGTATTTAAGAGATAAGGGAATGATCCAATCAATAAGCGAACAATACGGAATCTATTTAGGACAAAAGAGAATAGAAGACAATTTAGAAAATCACGAATATGCATTGACAGACTATGCTACATTTGTTCCGTATATATACGGAAGATTCATGTTAGGTAGTAAGAAAAGAAATAAAAAAGAAATTGAAATCCTAAAAGACCTATATGTTTTAGCTATTGAAGATATTCCTAGATACGATCACATAATATACTTACCTAGAGAATTTGGATATAAAAAAGACGGAGTAAGATGGCAAGATGAAGAAGTTGCTAAAGAAGTAGATGAAGCTATCTTGTCTTTCTTAAAAGCAGAAAATGTCCCATTTATTCAACTAAGTGGATCTACGAAAGAAAGAGCAGAGAAGTTATTAGAAATTCTTAAAGAAGATATGACAGAAGACAAATAATTATTTTTAAAGGGTGCATAACTAAGTATGTGCTCTTTTTTGTTATAATTAAGTATAAAATGTTTAAGCTAGCTTTATGGGAGTATATTTACCTCCATAGACAAATTACGTATAGGGAAAGCTCTGATTTGACCAATCTATACATAAAGAAAGGTTGATAAGTATGAAATTAATGTTTGTATCAGATATACATGGCTCCATATATTATGCTAAAAGGGCCATAGATATATTTGAGAAGGAAAAAGCAGACCAATTAATTATATTAGGGGATGTATTATATCATGGACCAAGGAATCCGTTACCTAAGGACTATAGTCCTTCTGAAGTGGCAGAACTGTTAAATGCTTATAAGGGTAAAATAATAGCCATTAGGGGAAATTGTGATTCAGAGGTGGATCAAATGGTGTTAAACTTTCCTATGATGGCAGATTATAATTACATATTATACGGAAATAAAAGATTATTTTTAACCCATGGACATATATATAATGAGAATAATATGGATAGATTATCTGGTGGAGATGTATTAATCCATGGCCATACCCATATTCCTGTGGCTAAGGAAGTGGCAGATAAATACGTAGTAAACCCAGGTTCTATAACATTACCAAAGGAAAATAATCCAAATTCCTATGGTATATTAGAAAATAATCTATTAGAAATTAAAGATATAGAAGGAAGTGTATTAAAGTCTATTAGGTTATAAAAAAGATTGTAGGCTATATGGTTTACTTAAAATAAAAAAGGCATACTCCGTATGCCTTTTTTATTTTTATAATCTAACACTGTCTCCGCGACCCATATCAACTTCAAAGCCAACACTCTCAATTCTCTTTTGAATACATACCCTACAATGGGCTGCTTCATCACCTGTGCAAATTTTGTTATCGTATAGGGAATAAAGCTCACGTACGTTAGTTGGAGAAAGATTTGGCATAACTACATTAGCTCCTGCTTGGAGGGCCTTCTCTCTACCCTTGTTGTCAATAGTCCCTACAGCTGTAGTAGAAGGAAGTAGGCAATCGGGAATTAATAATCTAGTTAAAGCAAGCATTATTAAAGTCTTTTCAAGGGTACCACTATTCTCATCCTTAAGAGGTGTATCCTTGTGAGGTAGATATGGTCCAATTCCTATCATGTGGGGATTTAATTTTTTTAAAAACAATAAATCTTCTACTAAATCCTCATTTGTTTGATAGGGAAGTCCTACCATGAATCCTGCTCCAACTTGGAAACCAATTTCCTTTAAATTGTTAAGACATTCTATTCTATTAGATAATTTCATTCCTGGATGAAATCTATTGTAAAGATTTTCAGAAGCAGCTTCGTGTCTTAATAAATATCTATCAGCTCCTGCTTCGTATAGAGCTTTATATGTGTCGTAATCTCTCTCTCCTATGGACATGGTAATGGCTGCATCTGCATATTTACTCTTTATGTCCTTTATTATGGTACAGAGTTTTTCCGTATCATAATAAAAATCTTCACCACTTTGTAATACGAAGGTTCTATATCCTAGATTATATCCAATTTCACAACATTGTAATATTTGATCGTGAGTTAATCTGTATCTATGAGCTACCTTGTTAGAAGCACGAATACCACAGTACATACAATCTTGCTTACAATGATTTGAAAACTCTATAAGACCTCTCATATATATTCTATTATCATAATATCTTTTGCTTGTCTCATGGGCATATGTAAAAAGTTTTTCTTTGTAGCTCTCATTCATATTATCTAAAATATAAAGAAGCTCATCCTCAGAAACTTTATTTTTTTCGTAGAGCTTTTTTAATAAATTATCCATAAATTGCACTCCTTTCGCCAATAACATTATTATATAAGATATTTAATAATAAATAAAAAAATAAAAATTTACAAAATCTACAGAAACTTACAATTAAATAGCAAAAACATAGATTTTAAAATATTTACTTAAAGTTAACACTAATATTAAATATCCTTAAATATTAACTTATAAACTTTTATATTAAGATACTTCTGGAGGTATTTATGACAAAAAAAATTTTAAAGAGAATTTTTACTTTCACATTAACTTTTTTATTTCTATTATCAAGTATATCATTTTCTCAAGAAAAAGCACCTAAGTATGTATTTTATTTTATAGGAGATGGCTTAGGCCTATCTCAAAGGGCAATTGCTCAATTGTTCGTAAGAATTAAAAAGGGTGACTCTAATTGTAAACTTACCATGAATACTTTTCCTGTTGTAGGAATTAAAACTACCCACTCTGCCGATTCGCTGGTGACAGATTCGGCAGCAGCAGGTACTGCCTTGGCCACAGGATATAAAACTAATAATGGTGTTATAGGGAAATTGCCAGATGGTACAGATGTAAAGAGCATATTAGAAGCGGCAGAAGAAAAGGGATATGCAACGGGATTGATATCAGATACTAGATTAACCCACGCCACATTAGCTTCATTTGTTTCTCACAATTGGGATAGACATAATGAAAATGAAATTGCAGTAGATTTTTTAAATAGTAATGTGGAATTTTTAGGAGCTGGAGGATATGGACATTTTGTACCTGAAAATTGGAAATATGGAGAGTCAGATAGAAAAGACAATTGGAATATATTAAAGGAATTTCATAGGAAGGGTTACAGAGTTTTTGCAACAGAAAAGGAAACTAATAATTTCTTGAAACATAAGCCCGTAGGAAAGGAAAAAGTAATTGCTCTACTTGTAGATTCCCATCTACCCTACGAGCTTGATAGGGGGAATAATTTAAATACTCCAAATTTAGAGCAATTGACTCAAAAGGGAATAGATGCATTATGTAAATACGAAAAGGGTTTCTTTATGGTAGTTGAAGGCGGAAGAATAGACCATGCCTGTCATTATAATGATGTGGTGGGAACTATACATGAAGTACTGGCTTTTGATCATGCTATCAAAAAGGCCTATGAATTTTATAAAAAACATCCCAAAGAAACTTTAATAGTAGTGACAGCAGACCATGAAACTGGTGGCTTGGGACTTGGCACAGGTGTTGGTTATTTTATGAAGCTAGAAGAACTAAAAGATGTGAAACGCTCTATTGACCACTTAGTAACGGGAAATAAAAAATATGCAGGAGATAGATTGGCATACTTGAACTTTTTAGAAGAAGTATATGGATTGGATAATTTAACTAAAAGGGAAATGGAAAAATTAGAAAAAGCCATGGAATTAGAGGACAAAAACATAGAAGGTGATAAAGATGAATACGGCCATTTGTTTAAAAGTCCAGTGGCTCTGGCAACAGCCCATATAATATCCGAAAGGGCTAATATACATTGGACTACCTTTGTGCACACAGGGGTACCAGTGCCACTTACAGCCATTGGGGTAGGAGCTGAAAAGTTTGGTGGATACAATGATAATACAACAATTCCTAAAAATATGGCTGAAATAATGAAAGTTAATCTAGGACATTAAAGAAAATATGATTATTTTATACTTTCTGTAAGAATTAAGACAACCTATACACAATGGTCTTTTCTCCTGAGTATAATGTACTATCAAAAAGTAAGGAGAGAAAACTATGGGGAAAAACATAAATAATACTATAACAAATGCATATGCTATTTTAGCTGCTGTTTTTGCCATAATAGTGGCAGAAAGACTAGATTTAAACCAACAAAATGTATTCGGAAACTTTATACAAACTCTAGGGCAAAGTATTCTAACTATAAGTGCGGCAGGTGAACAGCAAGAAAAGGCCAATATGCCTGAATCAAAAGATTATGAAATGTATTATCAAATTAAAATGTTAAAAGAACAAATAGAACACTTAGAAAATAAGCTTACTAAAAAAGGTGACAAAGATTAGGGAAGAATAAAATACTATTTAAGATTCTCTTCCTTACAATAAAAATAACCTTTTAACTTTTAATATATTATTATAAAATTATAATTAAATTATAAAATACAAAGGAGGATTATGGTGAGAATAGGATTTATAACAGATATTCATTCTAATAAATATGCATTAGAGGAGATACTAAAGGATACAAAAAAGAGAAACTTAGATAAAATATTTTGTATGGGAGATTTAGTTGGATATGGCCCCTTTCCAAATGAAGTGATAAATAAGATAAAGGAAGAAAAAATACCTACAATTCAAGGGAACTATGACCAAAGTGTAGGAGAAGAGCTCATGGCCTGCGGTTGTGATTATAAGGATCAAAAGGTAATGGAAATGGGTGTGAAATCCCTATATTGGACTCAAGAAAATACAAGTGATGAAAATAAAAAATGGTTAAGGGAATTACCAAAGGAAATGGATGTGGAAGTAGAGGAAAATAAAATAAAATTAGTTCATGGTAGCCCGAGACGAAATAACGAGTATCTTTATGAAGATGCAGATGTTTTAGAGGAAGTAACTGAAAAGGCAGATTTTAATATATTAGTTTGTGGTCATACACACAAACCCTACGGAAAATATGTAAATAATGTATTTGTAGTAAATGCTGGTAGTGTAGGTAAACCTAAACATGGCAATCCAAATGGAACCTATGTGATCTTAGATATTAAAGATGACATACATATGGAAATTGTGGAAGTTGAATATGATTATGAGAAAATGGCAAAGGCCATAGAGGAAAGTGAAATTCCTAGCGCCTTTGCAGAAAAAATTAGAAAAGGTATAAGCTAAAAGAATGGGAGAGTATAATATTCTCCCATTCTTTTTTTAAAAATATCAAATTTTATAAACTTGTTCATAAAAGTGAAGATGCAGTAATAGTATGTATATTAGGGACATATGTTTTTAGGAGTTTGAAAATTTGAAATTGACATTTCTATCAAAATTTTTGTAAAAATTGAAGGAATTTCCGATTTTGGAGAGAATATAGTTTAAGAGAGTTGTGTCAGGAGGATTAAAACTCCAAAAACTTAAGCACAAAACTAATCCAAAAAATAGGGAGGAATGAAGGTTGAAAAGATTATTATCGTTCTTGCTAATTTTCGTGTTGATGTTTTCATTAGCAGCATGTGGAAGCCAACAAGAAACTAGTACAGAAGAAACTAAGGAAGAAGCTAAGGCTGAAGAAACTACAGAAGCTCCTAAGTATAAAATAGGAGTAATAACTGGAACTGTATCACAAGGTGAAGAAGAGTTTAGAGCTGGACAAAAAATTAAGGAAATGTATGGTGACATGATTGTTACTCAAACATATCCTGATAACTTCATGAAAGAGCAAGAAACTACAATCTCTAACATATTAGGTGTTGCATCAGATCCTGATGTAAAAGCTATAGTTATGGTTCAGGCTATTCCTGGAACATCTGCAGCTATTGACCAATTAAGAGAAGTAAGACCAGATATCCTATTCATAGCTGGAGTTCCTGGTGAAGACCCAGACGTTATCGCTTCTAAAGCAGACGTAGTATTCCAGGCAGATGAACTTGGAATGGGTACTGCTGTTATAGATCAAGCTAACAAAATGGGAGCTAAGACTTTCGTACACTACTCTTTCCCAAGACATATGTCTTATGCATTACTTGCAAAGAGAAGAGACTTATTTAAAGTTAGATGTGAAGAATTAGGAATTAAGTTTGTAGACGCAACTGCTCCAGATCCAACAGGAGATGCTGGTGTTCCAGGAGCGCAACAATTTATTTTAGAAGATGTTCCTAGAAAGATTGAAGAATTTGGTAAAGATACTGCATTCTTCTCAACAAACTGTTCTATGCAAGAGCCACTTATTAAAGCATCATTACAAGGTGGAGCTATATTACCACAACAATGTTGTCCTTCTCCATACCATGGATATCCAGGGGCATTAGGAATTGAGATTCCAGATGACAAAAAAGGTGACATTGAGTTTGCTGTAGAGCAAATCAAAGGAAAAGTTGCAGAAGGAAATGGAACTGGAAGATTCTCAACTTGGCCAGTACCAGTTAATATGATGTTCGTTGAAGCTGGAGTTGAATATGCAAAGGCTTACATTGAAGGTCAAACTGACGGAAAAGCTGACCAAGCTAAGGTTAAAGAATTATTTGAAAAGTATGCAGGAGTTGAAATGGAACTTACTACATATGAAAACGAAGAGACAGGCAAAAAGCATGACAACTTCTTTATGGTTCTATCTGGTTATATAACTTTCTAAATCAAAGTATAAAGGTTGTCGTATTTTCGACAACCTTTATTAAAATTCTTTATTAAGGTAATGGGAAAGATTGAAAAAACATGGATGGCGGATTCAAATGAAAAGGTTTGTTTTACGTAATATGATTTAAGATAAATTTGTGTAAATGGATTTTGTTTATGGACTACTTTAAACAATGAAAAATTGAAAGTTGTGAGTCAGAAATTTGTTTGAAGTATGAAGGAGGCTATATTGAATGTCTGAGTATGTACTAGAAATGAGGAATATAAAAAAGGACTATTTTGGGAATAAGGTTTTAAAAGGAATAGATTTAAAGGTAGAAAAGGGAGAAGTTTACGCTCTTTTAGGAGAAAATGGTGCAGGAAAATCTACACTTATGAATATTTTATTTGGTATGCCAGTTATCCATTCTACTGGTGGGTTTGAGGGAGAGGTACTTATAGATGGTAAAAAAGTAAACATTAATTCACCTCAAATGGCTATGGAAATGGGAATCGGAATGGTGCATCAAGAATTCATGCTGATACCTGGATTTACTATAAGTGAAAATATTAAATTAAATAGAGAAACACTAAAGGACAATGGATTTAGTAGAGTTTTTGGACAATCTTTAAAGACGCTAGATACTAAGTCTATGGATAAGGATGCTAGAGTTGCCCTAGACAAATTAGATATGAATATTGATGAGTGGGTAAAGGTATCAGGACTTCCGGTTGGATATATGCAGTTCATAGAAATTGCCAGGGAAATAGATAAGTTAAATGTTAAATTATTGGTATTTGATGAGCCAACGGCCGTTCTTACAGAAAGTGAAGCGGACAACCTATTAGATGCCATGAGGCGTATTACGGATTCTGGAATATCTATTATATTTATAACCCACAGATTAGATGAGGTTATGAATGTGTCTAAAAACATTAGTATTTTAAGAGATGGTGAAAGTGTGGCTGCTCTTAAGAAGGTAGATACGAATGTAATGGAATTAGCAGAACTTATGGTAGGAAGAAAAATTGAAGGTTTGTCTGATATAAATGAAGGGTCACAAGATTATGAAAACAGAGAAATTGCTGTAAAAGCTAAGGACTTTGTAGTTGAAATGCCTGGTGAAGAAGTAAAGGGTATTGATTTAGAAATATATAAGGGAGAAATATTTGGTATAGGAGGACTTGCAGGTCAAGGAAAAATTGGTGTTGCCAATGGTATAATGGGGCTTTATCCTTCCCAGGGGGAAGTTTATATAAACGGCAAAGAACTAACACTTAATTCTCCTATAGATTCACTTAAAAGTGGACTTTCCTTTGTGTCTGAAGATAGACGTGAAGTTGGGCTTTTACTAGATGAATCAATAGAGAATAATATTGCCATGACAGCCATGCAGGTAAATGAAAAATTCTTAAAGAAGTTTGGATTTTTCAGTCATAAGGATACAAAACATATAAGAAATCATGCTAATAATATGGTTGAACAATTTGATATTAGATGTGTTGGCCCTCATCAATTAACTAGAAGGTTAAGTGGTGGAAATCAGCAAAAGGTATGTTTAGCTCGTGCTATTACCCTAGAACCAAATATCCTTTTAGTATCAGAACCAACACGTGGTATAGATATTGGTGCTAAGAAATTAGTACTTGATGTATTAAAAGAATTAAATGAAAAGCAAGGAATGACTATAATTATGACTTCTTCTGAATTGGGAGAATTAAGGTCCATATGCGACAGAATTGCCATTGTAACAGAAGGTAAAGTTGAAGGAATATTAAGACCTAATGATTCTGATGTGGACTTTGGTCTTATGATGTCTGGGGATTATCATAAGGCAAATAGAAAGGAGGCAAAATAAGATGAAAACTATAGCAGAAAAAGTTGTTAAACCTTTAGGAATACCAAGACTTATAATAATATCATTCTTAGCTATCTTATATGTATCAGCCTTCTTTTTAAAGTTGCCAGTGGCTGGTCTTGTTAATAGTCATTTAGTGCGTATGGGTATGAATGGAGTACTTGTACTTGCCATGGTACCTGGAATTTTATCAGGAATCGGTCCAAACTTTGGTATCCCAATTGGAATCGTTTGTGGAATAATTGGTGGACTTATGAGTATTGAATTAGATCTATATGGAGCTAATGCATTTATGGTAGCAGTACTTATTTCTATTCCACTAGCTGCTGTTGGAGGATATTTCTATGGAGTATTACTTAATAAGGTAAAAGGATCAGAAATGATGGTTGCTACTTATGCAGGTTTCTCTGTAGTATCACTAATGTGTATAGGATGGTTAATACTACCTTTTACTAGTAATGAAATGAAATGGCCTATAGGTACAGGGCTTAGAACGACTATTTCTTTAGGAAAGAGATTTGATAAAATATTAAATGATTCTCTTGCTTTTAATATAGGTTCTATAACTATACCTACTATGTTATTTGTATTCTTCTTTGCCATGTGTTTCTTGGTATGGTTATACTTAAACTCTAAAGCAGGTATTGCCATGAAAGCTGTTGGAGAAAATCCTAAGTTTGCCATAGCATCAGGTATAAACGTAGATAAATATAGAATAATATCTACTGTAGTATCTACTGTACTAGGAGCTATAGGAATAATAGTATATGCACAAAGTTATGGATTCTTCCAATTGTATACAGCTCCGCTTATGATGGCCTTTGGTGCAGTTGCTGCCATACTAATAGGGGGAGCATCATCTACTTATGCGACTATATTCCATGTAATATTAGGATCATTCCTATTCCAAGGACTATTAGTTGTAGCCCTACCTGTTGCCAATGTATTAGTACCTGAAGGTAACTTATCGGAAGTAATGAGAGTTGTTGTACAGTATGGAATAATTCTTTATGCTCTTACTAAGGCTGGAGGTGGCAAATAGTCATGAATAATAAGTTTTCGCGTATAATATTTGATAATATAGTTACTATAATCTTTGTGATTTTATGTTTAGCAGGGATAGTGGCTTCTAAATTGCCTCTTTTCTTCATAGCATCCCAATTGTTAACTAGAATAGGAAGAAACTCATTCTTAGTATTGTCTTTGATTATTCCAGTACTAGCTGGTATGGGTCTAAACTTCGGTATAGTAGTTGGTGCCATGGCTGGACAAATGTCCATAATACTAGTTACTAACTATGCCCTAAAGGGTGTTGAAGCATGTACAGGAGTAACAGGATTTTTAATTGCAGTAGTTATAAGTACTCCTATTGCCATTTTCTTTGGATGGGTAACGGGTCTTATATTAAATAAAACTAAGGGTCAAGAAATGATAACATCCATGATGCTAGGTTTCTTTGCAAATGGATTATATCAATTATTATTCTTATTCCTAGTGGGAACATTAATACCTATGGAAAACCCTGTTTTAATGATTAGTGGTGGAGTAGGGATAAAGAATGTTGTTGATATGAATCATAGTATTAGATATGCCGTTGATACTATATATAAAAGACCATTCTCTGAGTTATTAATCATAATGGGAGTAATGGGAATATTATTATCCCTATGGATAATGAAGAAATCTAAGGGAAGTAAAGTATACAAAGAAAAAGTTGGAAATAAGCCATTTGTTTATATTGGAGTATCCGCTTTATTCATAGCTTTATCTGTATACTTTAAATCTACTGGATCATTATTTGCAAATATTAAAGTACCAATTTCAACTTATGCAGTTATAGTTGGACTTTGTGTGTTTAATGTATTAATAATAAAAACAAAACTTGGTCAAGACTTTAGGACAGTAGGTCAAAGTAGACATATAGCTGGAATTGCTGGTATTAATGTGGATAAGGTAAGGATCATATCCATAATAATCTCCACAGTATTAGCTGCATGGGGACAATTAATATTCTTACAGAACTTAGGAATATTAAACACTTATGGTTCTCATGAACAGGCAGGTATGTTTGCCGTTGCTGCCCTACTTGTAGGTGGAGCTTCTGTATCAAGGGCAACTATAGGTCAGGCCATACTAGGGGTTACATTATTCCATACCCTATTTATCGTATCACCTCAAGCAGGTAAAAACCTATTCGGAAATGCTCAAATCGGAGAGTACTTCAGAACTTTCGTTGCCTATGGAGTTATAGGTGTATCATTAGGATTACATGCTTGGAAGAACTTAGTTATATCTAAGAGAAAAAGTATTTAATATGAGATAGAGTCCATTTTGGACTCTATTTTTTATTACTAAGTACTATGGACAATTGGTTTTCATTGGTAGTATTATATATAATATGTTGTTAAATAACTAATAAATAGAGGTGAAAGAGATGCTGATATTAAAAGATGTATTAGAAAATGCAAAAAAGTGGGCAAAAGAAATTGGTGAAATCCAAGGGAAAAATTATGAGAGAGCAGATTTAAAATATAGTACTAAATCAAATCATTCAGATTTTGTTACGGAAGTTGATGAACTTTGTGAGAATGAATTGATTAAATTAATAAAGACTACTTACCCTGATCATGGTATCTTAGGAGAGGAAACGGGAAAGTCTGACATAGAATCTGACTATGTATGGGTAATAGATCCAATTGATGGAACTACTAATTTTTTATATGGATTACCTATATTTTCCGTATGTATAGGTCTTAGATATAAGAACGAGGGTGTATTAGGAGTAGTATATTTTCCAATGCTTGACGAAATGTTTTATGGAGTAAAGGGTGAAGGTGCCTATTTAAATGGTAAAAAAATTAATGTGGGTACTAAGAAAACTCTAAAGGAATGTGTACTAGCTACAGGATTTCCTTATGATAAGGATAGAAATCCTGAGAATAATGTGGAGTATGTTTCTAAAATGATTCCAAAGATAAGGGGAATTAGGAGAATGGGAGCTGCTAGTTACGATATAGTTAACGTGGCTTGTGGAAGAATAGACGGATACTGGGAGATGAATTTAGGTCCTTGGGATGTGGCGGCTGCCAATGTGATATTAAAGGAAGCTGGCGGCGTTGTTAAGTTTCTAGATAGAAGACATATATTTGTAGTAGTAGGAAATGAACATGTAGTTGATGGAATATTGAAAGAGATTGAGGAGTAGATGTTCTTAGATAGTTTGTTGAACCTACTTCAGCTCAATAAATTAAAACGTTTCAAAGTTAAGTCACTATCAGGCTAGAAGGGTCATAATTGTTTGCAGCATAGGATATTCTGATGTTCCAACTTTAAAAAAATTTTAATTCATTTCACCTTGTAGGTAATGGAGATTTAATCCTCTTACCTTGTAGGGACAAATTAATATTATTGCATTAAGACAGGAGAATCATAGAAAATCCTCTTCTTTTGTCGAGGAAATGCAAAATAGTTGAAATTTTCATTCAAATTTTGTAAAATTAAATTAATACATTATGTCTTAACAATAAGGGTGAGTGTTATGGAGAAAAGCTTTATGATGGCTAATATAGCCATGGGGATTATGATTTTCTTTTTGTTAGGAAAGTTACTAGGTTTAAATGTTATATTTGCAATAAGTTTTCTTATTGGCATCTTATATAACCTGAGAAGAATAAAAGGTTAGAATGTATCTACATATGAATATCTTAGAAAAAGGTAGCTATTTACCAGCTACCTTTTTTCTTTTTGAAAAAAATTGAATTATTTAAGAGTTCCTATTAAATACTAATACTAGTTTCCGCAAGGAGTTGATTTCAATGAAGATGCTAAATAAGAAGGCAATATTTTATATACCCTATGAAGATGGAAATGATATGAATTTAGATAAGAAAAAGATTAAACATATAGAAGATTATGTTGTAGATGAACTTATAAAGTTAGGGGGTGGAGCTACTGTATTAGAAGGAGTTGGCTACTGGAGAGATGCAGCGGGAGTTAAGAAAAAAATGGATACTAAAGTAATACTTTCATATTTGAAAAATTATGATAATATACTAGATAGGATAGAAAAAATAGGTAATTATATTAAGAATGAAACTAATTCAAAGGAAGTATGTTATGAATTGAATGATGTGTCTTATTTTATGTAAATAATATCTTATATATTATTGAAAAGATATGTGTAAAATATTACAATAAACTAGGAATAAAATATTGGTCAATATTAGGAAAGTTAGAAAACTTAACTAAAACTATTGAATATAAACTAAAATAATAGATAGAGAGGGATGTAATTATGAAAAAACCAGTAGTAACTATTGAAATGGAAAATGGTAAGGTAATAAAAGCAGAGCTTTATCCTGAGGTTGCACCTAATACGGTGAAGAACTTTGTATCCTTAGTAAAGGAAGGATTCTATGACGGATTAATATTCCATAGAGTAATTTCTGGATTTATGATCCAAGGTGGTTGTCCAAAGGGAGTTGGAACTGGTGGACCTGGATATAGTATTAAAGGTGAATTCTCAATGAACAATTTTGAAAATGATTTAAAGCATGATAAGGGAGTATTATCAATGGCAAGATCTGGTCATCCAGATTCAGCAGGTTCTCAATTTTTCATTATGCATGCAAAGTCTCCGCACTTAGATGGACAATATGCAGCCTTTGGAAAGGTAATAGAAGGAATAGATGTAGTTGATGAGATCGCTGGAACTAAGACTAATTTCCAAGATAAGCCAAAAGAAGAGCAAAAAATGAAGAAAGTAACAGTGGATACTTTTGGAGAAGAATACGAAGCACCAGAGAAGCTTTAATAATAAAAAGAAGTGGATTAATTAATCCACTTCTTTTACTATGCTAAAGGCTTTTTCAAAAACTTCTACACCAGGGGAAACTCCCTTTGGCATTTCATCTATTGAAAACCATCCTGCATCTAAACTTTCTTTATCAAAGGATAATTCTCCAGACATGTATTTACAAACATATACACTTATGGAAGAGTTATAATAGGCATCGCTATATATAAAGTCATGAATCTTTTCTATAACTTCACAAACTATTTCAGTTTCTTCAAATATTTCTCTTTGCACAGTTTCTAGCTCACATTCTCCCTTGTCCATAAAACCTCCAGGAGGACCCCAAGTACAAGGAGGCCATCTTCTATGTACAAGGAGGCATTTGTCTTTATTTATTACAATTCCCAATACAGCTTTATCCACCAGCATCACCTCTTATATTATAGTATGATTTTTTCTTAAAAACATTTATTTATTTATACCATAAAATAGGACATTATTCAATTAAAGGTACCTACTATGGCCATTTAAAAGGATTTCATAGCTATTGCCATTAAATGACAAACCTTAAAAAACGATTAAAAAATATAAAAAAACTTCCATTGTGAAATGTTTTACTGTAGAATATTATTATAGACAGATTATTATATTATTGTTTTTATGTACATGAAATTATAATATGGGTACGAATATGTCCTAAGATCGTAGTAAAGTAATAGAATTGAGGAGGATTAATGTGAAATATAAACAGCAAATCCCAAACATGTTTACCTTGTTAAATATGTCTATGGGTATATTGGCCATTATATACACTTTTTCTGGTCAGTACAGTAAATCGGCTCTACTTATAATAGTAGCTACCATGCTAGATAGAATGGACGGTCAATTAGCTAGAAAGCTAGATGTGGTTAGTGATTTTGGAAAAGAGCTAGATTCTTTGTGTGATTTAATTTCTTTTGGGGTTGCACCGGCACTTTTAATGTGGAATTTAAGTTTAATAAAAATGGGAACACTAGGAATTTTAGTTACATTAATATTTGCACTATGTGGAACGGTAAGATTAGCAAGATACAACATAACTGAATTTGAAGGTGTATATATGGGTATACCTATAACGGCCTGTGGTGGATTAGTTGCTTTAATGGCTCTATATTCTACTAAATATGCTACAAATCTTGTGTTAGTGTTAGGATTAATGATATTCCTATCTTATGCTATGGTTAGCAAGAAAATAAAATTAAAAAAGAGATAATTTTTAAACCCACCTATCATAGGTGGGTATAGTTTCGTTTAAAAGGAAAACTAATTATGGGGACGGTTATTGAACATTAAGGTTATAAACTAATAAAAACCTTGAAATTTGCAATAATATAATTAATAACCTATCCTTATCTTATGATGAAAGGAATACAGTAAATGAATTTACCTAAGATATATTTAGACAAGATGAAAGAATTATTAAAAGATGAATATGATGAATTTATGAATTCTTATAATGATGGTAAAATACAAGGGTTGAGAGTTAACACTTTAAAAATATCTGTAGAAGAATTTTTAAAGATAAACCCCTTTAAATTAACTAAAGTACCCTGGTGTGAAACGGGATTTTATTATGAAGAAAATGAAAGACCTGCCAAACATGCATATTATCATGCAGGACTTTATTACATACAAGAACCAAGTGCCATGCTACCGGCAGAAGTTCTCCATGTGGAATCCGGAGATAGAGTATTAGATTTATGTGCTGCTCCTGGAGGAAAGACTACTCAAATAGGGGCGAAGCTGAAGGGCGAAGGAATACTTATTACTAATGATATAAAGCATAGTAGGACAAAGGCTCTTTTAAAGAATGTGGAACTGTGTGGTATAAAAAATGCCATAGTTATTAATGGAGTCATAGAAGATTTAAATAGAAGTTGCAGACACTTTTTCAACAAGGTTTTAATAGATGCTCCATGTTCTGGAGAAGGCATGTTTAGGAAAGATCCATCTATGGTAAAGAGTTGGGAGAGAACCCCTACTAGTGAATATAGTAACATTCAAAAGGATATTTTATCCCAGGTGGATGAAGTCATGAGCGGAGATTCCAGGTTAGTTTATTCAACTTGTACCTTTTCCCCGGATGAAAATGAAGAAATAATCCATGGTTTTTTAGAAGAGAATATAGATTATGATACAGTAGAAATTCCAAAGGATAATGGCCTTATGGATGGTCTTAGTGAATTTGCTCATGGAGATAAACGAGTAGAAAAATGTATTAGGCTATGGCCCCATAAATTAAAGGGAGAAGGACATTTCGTAGCAGTTCTGAAAAAAGATAGTGATGAACTGTCAAAGATAAAAAATAAAGATAAAAAACACAAGCCATTAGAATCTTTTAGCAAGTTTGTAGAGGATAATCTAAATTGCCAAATTCATGGTGAATTTAGAGAAATAAATGAAAACCTATATATTGTACCGGATAATATGCCTAATTTAGCAGGTATAAGAGTAGTTAGATCTGGATGGTTACTAGGTAAATACAAGAAAAATAGATTTGAGCCATCTCAAGCCTTTGCTATGGGACTTACATGGAAAGATGCTAAAAGAGTAGTAAACTTCAGTAGTGATGATCCTAATGTAATTAAGTATCTAAAGGGCGAGACTATAAATGTGGAATCAGAAAAGGGTTGGACACTAGTGTGTGTAGATAATTATCCACTAGGATGGGCTAAACAGATGGGCAATACTTTGAAAAATTATTATCCAGCTCCTTGGAGATGGATGTAGGAGGAAATGTGGTGAAAAAGCAAAGAATAGATAAGGTTTTATCCAGCATAGGGTATGGAACTAGAAAAGAAATAAAGGATTATTTAAAAAGGGGATATATTACAGTTAATGGAGAAGTCATAAAACAAGCCAAAACCCATGTAGACCCTTACGAAGACGTGATAAAAGTAAATGATGAAGAAATAAACTATAGAGAATTTGTATACATAATGTTAAATAAGCCTCAAGGAGTAATCTCAGCTACCTATGACAATTTACATGAAACGGTTGTAGATTTATTAGAAGATGAATTTAGAGTATTTGAGCCATTTCCTGTGGGAAGACTAGATAAGGACACAGAGGGCCTGTTGATTATTACTAATGATGGTAAATTATCCCATGAGGTATTATCTCCTAAGAAGCATGTACCTAAGACCTATTACGCTCATATAGATGGACACGTAACTGATATTCATGTGAAAAAGTTTAAAGAGGGAGTTTACATAGATGAAGACTACAAAACTCTTCCAGCTGACTTAAGAGTTTTAGAAGGGGGTCCTACTTCTAAAATAGAAGTTACTATACATGAAGGGAAATTTCATCAAGTAAAGAGAATGTTTAAGGCCATAGGCATGGAAGTTGTTTATTTAAAGCGCATTCAAATGGGGAGATTAAAAATTGATGAGAGCTTAGAGTTAGGCGAATATAGGGAAATAACAAAAGAAGAAATAGAGCTTTTAAAGGATAGGGATTAATCCTTTAAAGCTCTATTTTTTATTGTGATTCTTCAAGTTCATCATTATCTTTTATGGTGGTCAACTCTTCAAAGATGTCATTGTCATCTACATTGCTTACTTTCTCTGTTGTAGGAATATCTTCTTCCTGGTCAGTTTCTAGTTCTTTAAAGTCTTCCTCTTCAACTTGGATTGGAGCATCATCTACAGTTGAAACTTCCACATCTGTATCAACAGCTAAATCATCATCGTCATCATCATCATCCATATTTAAAGCTGACATGACCTTCATCATTTGGGCCATTTTCTTGAAGTTTTCTACATTTTGGAACTGCTGTTTAGAGAGCATTGGTTTTATAGTTTGAACTACAGTATCTATCTGGTCACTAAAATTAGCTGAATCAGACGTAAATACTTTTTTCAAATTTGCAATATTTTTTATGTCTCTAGCTCTGTCCATTAAAGTGACTACGTTAGATACACTTTGCATAATTTCTTTTGATTGAGACCCTCCTAGTATATCTATAGCTTCTTTCATAAAGTTAAAATTGGTTTTATGGGTTTTATTAGCCGATTTCTTTGCATCGTTCAAAGAAGAAGCTTTCTCAAGGGTATCTAATAAGTAAGATACTTTATCTATTGATTTTTGATCAAGTATGCCTGCTCTCTCTTTTTTAACCTTTGGCCTAGGTTTTCTTTTTCTACGTTCACTTGTAGCACCAGATGTGGTGGCACCCTTTATATTCTTGTTAAATGCTATAAATGCAAAGGGGATAAGGACCAAAGCAGCAGGATTTGAAGCAGCTATAGGAAGTAGGCGAGTTAAGCTGATTTCTTCCTCAATTGGACCAATTAATTCGTAATTTTCCCTAGGAACAATATTGTTCATAATAAGCCTCCTATTAATAAACTCTTGATTTATCATATGCCATAGAAGAAATTCTGTTACTAGGTTGTTAAATGAGGACTAGAATAAATTGTAACTCAGATTATTAATAGAAAATTCAAAACTAAGTGCATATTTTCAAACTTTCTATTAATAATCTGAGTTTAAGTAATAAAAATCAGGTGAAACTCATAAGTTGTAATGAACTTGAAATTATAAGGAGGGCTATTGATGGATAAGAAAAAAATGCAAGCAATGATGAAAGCAATGAAGAATGCACAGCCAGACGACGACCAAATGGAAATGCTTAATGATTTATCTGATAAATATAAAGATAAAAGTGAAGAAGAAATCATGAAAGAATTAAAGAAGGTAAAAAATAGTATGATGAAAAATACTAATAAATATAAAAAGCAGATGAAGGCCATAGAAGAATTAAAAGGATTCTTAGATGATGAGCAAAGGAAAAAGTTAGAGAAGGTAATGAAATATTTAAAGGATTAAATGGAAAAAGCCATGAACCTAATAAGGGTTTGTGGCTTTTGTTTTGTGTAAATAATTAATGATAAAAATAGATGCCACAATAAAAACACCTAAATTAGTTTAGGTGTTTTTATTGTGGGTACGGGTCAGATGCTTGTGGTAGTGAAACCTTTTTAAGAAATCTTATAAATTATAAAAGTAGTAGCTTATAGTCCAACTACTGAATAAAATGTATTAACCATAGCCTGTACACTTAAAGAAAATTAGAAAGGAGAATTTTATATAGTCATGTATTATAAGGAAAAAAAAGAAAAAGATTGTAAGTTAATTTTAGAATGTGGGAAAATATTTGATCCAGTTTTACCCCCTAGACTTAATGATGATCCAAATAATCCAATGAGGCATTCTGTAAAACTTGCGTCTGTTACTGTTGACACTCGATTTTTAAGTAAGGCCTGTGTAAATGTTGAATATTCATCTATTATTAACGTTGTATCTCTTGATCCTGGTTCTGATACTACTATAACTCTAAAATTTAGACTAACAAGAGAATGTAGAAATAGAGAAAAAGAAATATTACAGGAATGGGAGTATGTAGAAGGGAGTCTTCAGGATGACGAGGGAGAGGGTGAAGCTAAAGATGCATTTACAGTGACTTTTTGTGAATGTGTAGACTGTTTTCATAGTGACTGTTGCACATACACTATAGAACTAATTAAGGCTGCTCCATCTCTTGATAATGACAATGTTGAAATTGTATATAACATTACAAATAAAAACATTTTAGCAATTATATCTTGTGAAAATCACTTACAATGTGGGAAAATATTTAATCCACCTTTACCACCGAGACTTAATGATGATCCAAGTAATCCAATGAGCCCTCCAGTAAAACTAGCTTCTGTTACTGTGGATACTCGATTTTTAAGTAAGCCCTGTGTAAACATTAAATATTCTTCTATTATTAGAACTTTAGCTGCTAGTGATCCTACTAGTCCAGACGTTGAGATAACCTTAAAATTTAGATTAATTAAAGAGTGTAAAGAGAGAGAAAAAGAAATATTAGAAGAATGGGAGTATATACAATCTGGTCTTGAAGATGAAGATGCAGAGAGGGAATCTAAAGATACATTTACAATTAGTTTTTGTGAGTGTTTAGATTGTTTTGATAGTGACTGCTGTCAATATACTATTGAATTAATAGAAGCAGCACCTACTCTCATTATTGGTGATAATCCTGGAGTTTTATATGACATTACCAATAAAGATATGTCAGCAATCGTAGCTTGTGAAGATCAAGTAAAATGTGGGCAAATATTCAATCCATCTTTACCACCTAGACTTAACGATGATCCAAATAATTCAATAATGCCACCAATAAAGCTAGCTTCTGTTACTGTAGATACTAAACATATACGTAAGCCTTGTGTAAACATTGAATATTCTTCTGTTATTGACACTATAGCTACTATTGATGAAAGCCTTGATATAACTTTAAAATTTAGATTGATTAGAGAGTGTAAAAATAAAGAAAAAGAGATATTAGAAGAATGGGAGTATATCCAAGGTAATCTTGAAGATGAAGAGGGAGAGAGAGAATCTAAAGATTTCTTTACAGTTATATTTTGTGAATGTTTAGATTGCTGTGATAGTGACTGCTGCACATATACTATGGAACTAATAGAAGCAGCTCCTCGCCTTATTAATGGTGATATTGGAGTTTTATATAATATTACTAATAAAAATATTTCAGCAATAGTAGCTTGTGAGAATAAATAATTAAGGATAAAAATAGAGGTCACAATAAAAACACCTAAATTAGTCTAGGTGTTTTTGCGTGGGATGAGTGTTATTAATTGAAAATAGAAGTATACTAAGAGTTTGGCAGGAGGAGCATTTATATACTTTATCCTTTAGTTGCTCGTCCATCTCCCGTGAGGTTAATTGGCTCGCCTAAATATTTAGGTTTTGTTTTTAAAAAATTAACTAAAACATAGTCTTTACATCTAGCGATACTTTCCCTTAACTTGTATTGTGTAATCTTTGGATAAAGATGCTTGTCTGAGGGTACACCATAAGCTTCCAAGCCTAGTTTTCTAGCAATATATACGGCTCTAGATAAATGATATTTTTGTGTTACTATAATTATCTTTTTTGCTCCGAATACATCTTTAGCCCGATATAAACTTTCATAAGTGCTAAATCCTGCATGGTCCATGAAGATATCTGCCTCTGTTACATGGTTTTTCATTGCATATAGTTTCATGGGATTAACTTCATCGTAATCTGTTCTTCCATGATCTCCACTTAACAAAAGTTTTTCTGCTTTATCATTTTTATAAAGTTCAATTCCAATATCTAATCTATCAGATAAGATTGGAGATACATTTCCATTTTTATAAACTAATGCTCCTAAAACCAAAGATGCCTGTGATTGTGGAACATCTTCAATAGATGTTATATAATCATTTGCAAAATTAGTTACATGGTAATTAATTAATCCAATTGAAAATATTCCTATTACAATTCCTATTAGAATAATAGATAGGACTTTTTTTATATGTTTTTTCATTTTTACCTCCAATATTGTATCTTTATGAAATCTTGCATTCATACTTTGTCCATAGTCTCTTCATTAATTTTTTCATATTTACAATTATATATTCAAGTTAATAAGAAAAACAACTTGAAATATAAGTATATTGCTACTTCCTATATAATCTAGTACATATATTATATGGTAAAATACTTGTGAAGAGTATTGAGAATACTGAAAGAATTAAGACTAACTTTAAGTCAAATGGAAAAGTATTGTTTAACTAATTAATCTTATATAATAGGAAGTATGATGAAATTCTAATATGAGGAGGACTACCTTTGGGAAAAAAAGAAAATATGCTTAAAGATTTTCAAGAAAATGCTAAGGAAGAGGATATTAAAAAAATTCAAAGTAATTTAAGCGCCATGAATAAAGGCAAGATAAAAAATATTTGGCCCAAAGTACAGGCCTTATATAAGATGGCAAAAGACCCGGAGGCTGCTTGGACTTCAAAGGCAATGGCTATTGCATCCTTGTTATATTTAATTAGTCCAGCAGATGCTATGCCAGATATAGTACCTGTGGCAGGGTTAGCGGATGATGTGACGGTGATAGTTGCTACAGTGGCTACCTTAGGCATGCAACTTAATAAATATTTAATTGAGTATAAAAAAGAAACAATGGAAATAGAGAAGAAGGCCATGTGTGAAATTGAAGAAGAGAAAGGAAGAATCCATAGGGAAAACATGTTACAGGTTGAAAGAGAAAAACTAGAAATTGCTGCAGAGTTAGAAGCTAAAAATAGGGAATATAAAGAAAAATTCATATTTAGAACTATAGGGCTTTTAGGCATTATAGGAATAATAATTGTACTGCTCCTAAAGTTATTATAGTTTTATTAATAATACTTAATTATTGAAATCATTTTCAATAATTTTACATGGTAAAATTGGGGGAAATATCTAATATTTAATTTAAAGGATTTACATAACAATTAATATATTAAGTTCCTATAGTACTCCTATGCTTTATGTGCATAAGGGAGTATATTTTTTTATAGTTCCAATGGTAAAAAATGTATTATAAAAGAAAGAACTAAGAAGCTTGTAGATGATTTCAAAGAAAATTTGTTTCATAGTGAAAACGGAGGCAGATTTATAGTATCAGGAAAGGCGTTTAAGACATATATATATAATAATATATATTACCTGAAGAAGATGTACGGATTAGATTAAATGTTTGGTAGCTTATTGTTATTTAAATAAAAAAGCCGTGAACCCGTTAAGGGTTCTACGACTATCTTTTCTTGCCAGCAATGATGTATATCATATCATCGATAGAATTAGATGTGCTTATTGTATAAGTACCTGATTTTAATTTAGAATCCATTTTTAGTTCAGATGATCTTTTTACAAAGTCATTAGAATCTTTTATTAGTCCAGCTTCTTGTAAGATATTTGCAATTTTAATTCCAGGACTTCCGCTTGGAATAGTTACCTTAACATCCTTAGAAACAGGTTTTGGTGGAGGAGTTTCCTCTTTAGGTTCTTCAGGAATGACTTCTGCCTGATTACTAGATGGATTGTTTTCTTCCACTATAATGGAAGGTTCTTCTACTGATTCTTCTACTGGTTCTTCCACTGGCTCATTTGATATGACTTCAGTAACAGGTTGTTTTTCCACAGTAATTGAATCTGCCTGTTCCTTTGAAAAGGCCAGTGTATCTGTAACTTGCCATACTATTACTCCACTAACTAGGATAACTATTAGGACAGCTACTAGTATATCACTAATTTCATATAGTAAATCTTTCAATCTATCAATCATGCCTACACCTCTTTTCTTGTGTATAATAAGGATAGTTTTAGGATATCATAATAAATTGTTATTTTAAAGATACAAATAGAAAAAAATGCAAAATAACTTGTTATTATGGCATAATATTAAAAGAGGTGAAGAAATGAGAGAAATAGTTATAAAAGAAAACGAAGAGGGACAAAGGGTAGATAGATTTTTAAAAAAATATTTAAGCAAAGCTTCTTTAAGCTTTTTATATAAAATGATAAGGAAGAAGAATATAAAAGTAAATAATAAAAGGGTAGAAAAAAACTACATATTAAATAGAAATGACAAAATTCAATTATATTTTAGTGAGGATACTATAGAGAAGTTTATAGAAAAAAAGGAAATATTTAATTTGAAAAGGGATTTTATAATAGTATATGAAGATAATAATATTCTCATTGTAAGTAAACCGGATAATTTATTGATCCATGAAGATAAAAGTGAAAGTAAAAATACATTAGTTAATCAAGTTCTTAGTTATTTACATAGTAAGGGAGATTATGATCCTGAGAGTGAGAAGACCTTTGTGCCTGCCTGTGTAAATAGATTAGATAGAAATACTAGTGGTTTAGTGATTATTGCTAAAAATTATGAGTCTTTAAAAAACCTAAATGAAATGATGAGAAATAAGGATTTTATAGAAAAGTATTATATTACAGTTGTAAAGGGAACAATAGAAGGAAAAAGAGAATTAAAGGGTTATTTGGTAAAAGATGAAAGGAATAATAAAACTGTATTTACAAATAGAAAAGTAAATGGAGCAAAGGAAATACATACGAAATACAGTGTAATAAGTACTAATAAAAATTTCAGTTTAGTAGAAGTAATGTTAATTACAGGAAGAAGTCATCAAATTAGGCTGCATTTATCTTCTAATAACACACCTATAATAGGAGATAGAAAGTATGGAGATAAAAAAACAAATGAAGAGTTTAATAAAAAATATAAGTTGAGAAATCAATTTTTACATGCTTATAAAATAAGATTTAATGGCACTTTAGGAAATTTAAAATACTTAGAAGGGAAGGAGTTTAAAGGAGAACTTCCTTCTAAACTTAAAAAATAGAGAAATCATTGTTTTAATAGGGGGGGCATTATGGATCTATCGGACAACAGAATAATAATAGAAAGACTTATTGAAAGATATGATTATAGAGGGGCAATAGAAATTATGGAGATAGAAGGAATTCTAAACCACAAGGCCTTGAAAATATTATATTCATGTAAACATAGATTAAATTTTGATTTTAAATCTGCAATGGAGGAAATAGAGAAAATTAAGCCAAATTCCAGGGATAAAACTATAAAAATGTTAGAAACCTATATGAAGTTATTACAATATGGAAGTGCAGAAGAAATCTTTTCAGAGTTAATAGAAAATACGAAAATACAACTTTTAAGTAGTAGATATATAGACTTTTTGAGTAGGGTATATAGACTGAAAGAAGCCATATTAAAATATATATTTATAGTAAATCATACGGGGAAAGAAAAATTTTCTTTCATGGATGAAGGAGTGCAAAAAAAAGCAATACTAAAAATTTTAAAAAAAAGATATAAAATATATAATCCAAATTTAAGTTTAGGTGTAACTCAATATATAAATAAGCATTTATATTCAGATAAAAGATATGTGAGAGTTTTAAGTATTTTAAATTCAACTAAGATGAATAATATTATAGAGCTGAGACATAATAGTATATCTGGGCATGGCTTTTTGGGAGTAAGCAGACAAATACTAAATGATATATATGGAGACCCCTTTGAAATTGTAGATGACTTCATATATATATTAGACTCACTAAATGTAAAAATATATAAAAACCAATTTGATAGGGTAAACCGATACTTAATAGATGAAATAGAAAGAGACATGTATTATAATTGTTTAAAGGCTAAATAAGTGCTAAAATAAATATGGAAATGATTTTCAGAGGAGATGGGGAGATTGAGAAAAGAAATATATGAATGGCTAAAGACCATAGTTATAGCAGTTGTTATAGCCATGGTGATAACAGCCTTTGTAAGACCTACTTTGGTAAAAGGATACTCCATGTACCCTACTTTGAGTCCATATAATTATTTGATAATAAATAAAGTTCCATATATGATTCATGATCCTGAAAAGGGCGACATTGTAGTTTTTAAGTCCCACCTAAAAACGGACACGGGTGGAGAAAAGGATTTAATTAAAAGAGTCATAGCTGTAGAAGGTGATCAGATAACTATTACAGATGGGAAAGTAAGTGTGAATGGAGAAATGCTAGATGAGAAATATATAAATGGTGAATATACATCTGGTGAAATTGATGCTGTCATTCCTGAAGATACTTTATTTGTAATGGGGGACAATAGGGAAAATAGTTTAGATAGTAGAGATGAACGAGTAGGTTTTGTCCCAACAGATACGGTAAGAGGAAAGGTCTTAGTTAGGCTATATCCTTTTAATAAAATTGGAAAAGTGAAGTAGTATAAGTGATGTGACATGGTATAATCCACAGTCACATCTTTTTACTATATAGATAATGAGAATTTAATCTTATGTTAGGAAAAAAATTATAATTAGAATTATGTCTAAATTATAATTTTATGTCATGTTATATTGGGTATAATACATATAATTGAGTAAAAAGCGGGGGTAGATTAATGAGTAAGAATAAAAAGATTAATGTTGAATATGAAGGTAAAGTAATAGAAGTAAATGAGGGAACTAAAATTTTAGATATTATGGAAGACTTAAAACCAAAGAAAGAATCTGTCATAGTGGCAGCTAAAATTGAAAATGAACTTAGGGAGTTAAACTATAGATTAAAAGAATCTTGTGAGTTAAAATTCTTAGACTTAACGGATTCTGATGGTTACAGAATATATAGAAGAAGTTTATCATTTGTATTTATAAGAGCTGCCAAAGAAATTTTATCGGGAGCAAGAATTAGTGTAGAACATTCCCTTAGTAAGGGGTTATATTGTGAGATTCACTATAAAAGGCCTATTAGTGAGGATGATGTTACAAGAATAGAAGAAAGAATGAAAGAAATAGTAGATGAAGGTGTGGATATTAAAAAAGATCGAGTACCTCTTAATAAAGCTAAAGATATATTTAAAAATCTTGGAATGGAGTCAAAAACTAAACTATTTGAGTTCCAAGATAGAACTGAGTTAAATATTTATACATGTGGTTGGCTGCAAGATTATTTTTATGGATATATGGTACCGAATACTTCTTATTTGAAAAATTTCCAATTAAGATTTTATGAACCAGGGGTCATAATAAGATATCCACAAAAGGAAAATCCAAATGAAATTCCTGAATTCACTGAACAAAAGAAGCTTTCAAGTATATTTAGAGAGTCGGAAAAATGGGGAGAAATATTAGAAGTCGCCTATATAGCAAATTTAAATACACATATAAAAGACAATACTTATCCTGAACTAATAAGGGTGGCAGAAGGATTACATGAAAAGAAAACTGTTGAAATAGCAGACATGATAAAGGAACAAAATAAGAGAATAGTCCTTATAGCAGGGCCTTCCTCCTCAGGCAAAACTACTTTTTCTAAGAGGTTATCTATTCAGCTTAAAGTAAATGGCTTGAGACCTATAGAATTGTCTGTAGACGACTATTTTGTCAATAGGGAGGATACACCACTAGATGAAAATGGAGAGTACGATTTTGAGGCTGTAGAGGCCGTAGATTTGAAATTGTTTAATGAACACTTAAATAAGCTTGTAAAGGGAGAAAAGGTAGAAATACCTACATTTAATTTTAAAACGGGAAAAAGGGAATATAGAGGAAAGTTCATGCAAATAGATGAGGACCAAATAATAATAATAGAAGGTATTCATGGTCTTAACAATAAATTAACAGAGGCCATTTCAGATGATAAGAAATTTAAAATCTATATTAGTGCCCTTACTCAATTAAACATTGATGGACATAACAGAATTCCTACAACAGATACAAGACTTATTAGAAGAATAGTTAGGGACTCTAAATACAGGGGACACTCTGCTAAAACTACTTTAGGTCTTTGGAAATCTGTAAGAAGGGGAGAAAAGAGAAACATATTCCCATATCAAGAAGAAGCTGATGTAATGTTTAACTCAGCATTATTTTATGAGTTGGCAGTACTTAAAAAATATGCAGAACCACTACTTAAAGAAATAACTAAGGATGATAAAGAATTCTTAGAAGCTAAAAGACTTCTTAAATTCCTGCATTATTTCTTATCAATAGAGAGAGACGAAGTGATTCCTCAAACTTCAATTCTTAAAGAGTTCGTAGGAGGAAGTTGCTTTAGAGACTAAGTTATATATAACAAAAGAAAAGGAGCTAAGATATGTATATAGGATGTCATTTATCCACTTCTAAGGGGTTTAAAAACATGGGGAAGGTAGCTTTAGAAATAGGAGCTAATACTTTTCAATTTTTCACTAGAAATCCTAGGGGTGGTAAAGCTAGAAAATTAGATTTAAAGGATATAGAAGGATTAAAAAAGATAATGGAGGAAAACAACTTTGGGCCTCTATTAGCCCATGCTCCATACACTTTAAACATGTGTTCACAAAAGGAAGAAACTAGAGAATTTGCAAAGATGATCTTTGCAGATGATTTAGAAAGATTAGAACAATTACCATGCAGTCTATATAATTTCCATCCTGGTAGCCACACAGGTCAGGGTGCAGATAAGGGTATAGAGTTAATATTAGAAATATTAAATGATGTGGTAAAAGAAGAACATACTACTACTATTTTATTAGAAGTTATGGCTGGCAAAGGAAGTGAAGTGGGAAGAACTTTTGAAGAATTAAAAAGGATTATAGATGGAACCAAGTATCCTGAAAAGTTTGGTGTGTGCCTAGACACATGCCACATATACTCATCTGGTTATGATATAGTAAACGACTTAGACGGGGTACTAGAGGAATTTGATGAAATATTAGGATTAGATAGACTAAAGGCCATACATTTAAATGATAGTAAAATGCCTTTTAATAGTAACAAGGATAGGCATGAATGTATAGGAGAAGGAACTATTGGATTGGATGCAATTATTAATATTATTAATCATCCTAAATTAAAAGATATTCCATTGCTACTTGAAACACCAAATGAAATAGAAGGATATGCCAGAGAAATAAAATTATTAAAGGACTTAAAAAAATAATAGTTAGTATTAATAAAATAGTATAAAAGGGTAGATGATTTTTTATCTACCTTTTTATTTTTTTTTGATTTCATAGGAAATAGCATATTTATCTTTCTCGTATAATTCTATTTCTATTCGTGGATTCTCCTTATCTATATGGTCAAATATTAAAACGGGTTTTAGTTGTTTATCATTTAATATTATTCCACTTTTCTCTATACCATCACAAATACTTTTAGGGTAATTGTGTATATCTCCCATCCTTTTGTCTGAAAAATATAAGTTTAGGATAGTTATTATATTTCCCTCTAGAGTAGGCCCTGAGTACTGTTGGTTTATGTGGCCTGCAATTGTATTTTCATAGGCAACATATTTACTATGCTTACCTGATTTAGGCATCCAAAAATGACCATGAACGTTTTTTAGTTTAAAGTTAGACTTGCTAATGGGTTTTCCTGGAACAACTATTTTAATCATTTTCTCACCTCCAAACCTATTCTAGCATATATTAATTTAATAGATGACAAAAATTAAAAAGTTAAAAGAAAATTTTATGTAGAAAAAGACAAGAGACTTGAATAATATGGATTAAAAGTCTTTATACTACAAGGGGGATTTTTATGGGATACAAAGAATTGAGTTATAACAAATTGAAAAAAACATATAACCCCGAACATTTTCAATATAGTAAAATAGGTAACTTAGACATTGATTTAGACATTATAGGCCAAGAAAGAGTAGTAAGAGCAATGGAATTTGGCCTTAAGGTAAGAAATCCTAAATATAATATATTTGTAATGGGAAATGTAGGAACAGGTAGAAAAACATATGTGGAGAAAATTGTTAAAAGTTATGCGAAAACAGAGAACGTAGCCGATGATTGGTGTTATGTATATAATTTTGAAGATCCTTTTTCACCTATGTCTATAAGTATGCCGCCTGGAATGGGAAATATGTTTAAAGATGATATGAGAGAATTATTAGATGATATTATAGAAAAAATAAATAGGGCCTTTAGTAAGGGGGAATATGAAAAGGAAAAGACTGAAATAATAAAAGTTTACCAAAATAAAGGTGACACTTTAATGGCATATTTAAAAGATTACTGTTTAGAAAATGGATTTTTATTAAGAAACAGTGTTAAGGGATTTACCTTAAGACCCTTAGTAGATGGAAAGCCTATAGATGATGATGAATATGAAAAGCTGGAGACTGAAGTAAAGAGAGAAATAGAGAGAAAGGCTGTAGAGGTTGAGTTAGAGGCGATTGAATGTGTAAAGAAGATCAAAGTATTAGAGAATGAAGCTAAAGACAAAATAATGGAATTAGATAATAAAATAGTTAAAGGTATAGTCTCTCCTCTTATTAGCCATATGAAAGATAAATATAGTGAATATAATAGGATAGGAAAATATCTTGGATTAGTACAGATGGATATTTTAAAAAATATCTATGAGCTTGATGGTGGGGAACAAGATGAAGAAATAGCTGCTCAGATTAGTATATTAAAAAAATACGAAGTAAATGTATTTGTAGATAATAGTAAAGAAATAGGAGCACCAGTAGTATTAGTAGATAATCCTAATTATAGTAATTTAGTAGGTAAAATTGAATATGAAAATGAACAGGGCACCTTAAAAACGGACTTTACTATGATAACACCTGGAGCTATTCATAAAGCTAATGGAGGTTATTTAATACTACAGGCAAATGATCTTCTTAGCAATGTTCAATCTTGGAATACTATAAAAAGAGTTTTAAAGACTAAAAAGCTTACTCTTGAAAGTTTAAAAAATCAACTAGGTCTTTTCGATATAGTGTCTTTAAAACCAGAAGATATACAAATGGATTTGAAAATAATAATAATAGGTAGTCCTCATATATATTATTTACTCTATAATTATGATGATGAATTTGAAAAGTATTTTAAGATAAAGGTAGACTTTGATTTGAATATGGATGCTAATTTAGGAAATCAAATGAGAATGGCAAAATTCGTATATGATTATTGTAATAAAACGAGCCTTAAAGAAATTAATCACAGGGGCGTGGCAAAGATACTAGAATATAGTCATAAAATCACTGGGAACCAAAGAAAGTTGACTACAGAGTTTGATAAACTTATAGAATTAATAATTGAAGCTAATACTTGGGCAGAATACGAAGGTGACGAATATATTAGTTCTAAACACGTAAAAAGGGCATTTGAAGAAAAATCTTATAGAAATGGAAAAATAGAGGAAAGAGCTAGTGAAATGTATACTCTAGGAAGAATATTAATAGATACGAAGGGTAAAAAGATAGGTAAAATAAATGGGTTATCAGTTATTGATCTAGGAGACCATTCCTTTGGAAAGCCATCGGTAATAACAGTAACTACTTATTCTGGCAGCTACGGAGTTATAAACATAGAGCGAGAAGCGGATATGAGTGGAAACATACACAATAAAGGAATTATGATTCTAGAAGGATATTTAAATGAAAAATTTGGAAAATATGACCCGTTAGAGGTCACTGCAAAAGTATGCTTTGAACAAAATTATGGAGGTATAGATGGAGATAGTGCATCGAGTACTGAATTATATGCCATATTGTCTAGCTTAGGCAGAATTCCATTAAAACAACATATTGCTGTGACAGGTTCTATAAACCAAAAGGGGGAGATACAACCTGTTGGAGGAGTAACGCAGAAGATTGAAGGGTTCTTTAGTTTGTGTAAGGAACATGGCTTAACAGGGGAACATGGAGTTATAATTCCAGAACAAAATATAATAGATCTCGTATTAGATGATGAAGTGATAAAAGCAACAAAAAATGGGTTATTTCATATATATCCAATAAAAACCATAGAAGAAGGTATGGAAATATTATCAGATATGAGCTTTCAACAAGTTGTTAAAGAAGTGAAAAGTAATCTGACAAATTATAAGAGAAAGAAAAAAAATAATAATAGAGTTGGAAACAGATAAGATTATATGGGACGGTTATTTAAGATAACCGTCCCTAAAATTATAGGTTTTTCTTTACTACAAGCACATTAGAACGCTATATTTATATGGTTTTAACATAATTATATGAAATAATGTTTATATTATTTAAGTAGAGGGAATTTTACATTATATGAAAAGTAAAAAATAGATTATATACTAGGGGGTTAAAAAAATAATGAACAATGTACATGAATTAACTTTCTTAAAAGAAAAGATTGAAGGGCTAAAGGCAGATGGAGTTTACAGAAAGTTACCCATATTAGAAGGTGCCAATGAATCAGAAGTAATATTAAATGGAAAAAAGGTTATAAACCTATCTTCTAATAATTACTTAGGCTTTGCAAATCACCCAAGATTAAAAAGAGCTGCCATAGAAGCTGTAGAGAAATATGGAGTAGGAGCAGGAGCAGTAAGAACTATAGTTGGGAATATGGATATCCATGAAAAAATGGAGACATTACTTGCTAAGTTTAAAAGAGAAGAAGCCGTAATGTCATTCCAATCAGGTTTTAATTGTAATGCAGGAACTATCCAAGCTATAGCCGAAAAGGGAGATTTAATCATTTCAGATGAATTGAATCATGCAAGTATTATAGACGGTGCTAGACTAAGTCGTGCTGATAAGACCATATATAAGCACAATGATATGGATAGTTTAGAGGAAGTACTTAAATTAAAAAGAGACAAGTATAGAAACTTACTTATTATTACAGATGGTGTATTTAGTATGGATGGAGATATAGCAAATCTTCCAGATATAGCTAACTTAGCAGAAAAATATAGTGCCATGACCTATGTGGATGATGCCCATGGTTCTGGAGTATTAGGTGAAAGTGGTAGAGGTACAGTAGATCACTTTAACCTACATGGAAGAATTGATTTTAGTATAGGAACTCTATCTAAAGCAATAGGAGTAATCGGTGGATATGTGGCAGGTAGCAAAACTATGCAAGATTGGTTAAGTCATAGGGGAAGACCACTATTATTTAGTACATCCCTACCTCCAGCGGCAGTAGGGTCTATAATTGAAGCTGTAAAAATCCTTATGGAAACTACAGAATATACGGATCGGTTATGGGATAATGCTAAATACTTTAAAGAAAAATTAGGGAAGTTAGGTTTTGATACGGGTAATAGTCAAACTCCCATAACTCCAGTTATAATTGGGGATGAAGCTAAGACTATGGAGTTTTCTAAAAAGCTATTTGAAAAGGGAGTATTCGTATCTGGTATAGTATTCCCAACAGTACCAAAGGGAACTGGAAGAGTTAGATGTATGGTAACAGCAGCCCATACTAAAGAACAATTGGATAGGGCAGTAGATGCTTTTGAAAAAGTAGGAAAAGAAATGAATATATTAAAATAAGAAGTAAATGAGTAGGGTAACCTACTCATTTCAGATTGTAGAGACAGTCTACAATCTGATAGACTTTTGACAAATTTCAAGTTCGAGGCGTGCTGAAAGCGAGAGACCGCAGCGTATATACACATACGTAAGGGTTCTTGGTTGAAGTAACAACGAAGAAATTGGGGTTTGTCAATAGTCTAAAAGGAGTAGGGAAAATTCCCTACTCCTTTATCATTCCATATAATAACATGTTAAAAAGATATTCTAAATCATTGTCTTCTATATGTCCTTTAGGTTTAATATATTTATTACCCATATGAAATCTAATGGCCCCAATGAAGGTATTAGTAGCTACACGTGGGCAAATATCTTTGAAGATATTTTCTTTCAAACCATCTTCGAATATTTTAAGGACTAATTCTATATCCTTATTTTCATATTCCGTTAATGTATCAAACATGGACATACCATTAGAACGCATATCCTTCATAAGAGCAAAAACTACAGAACCATACTTGCTTGTAAGTTCATCTGAAACATAAAGGTATTTTTTTAATTTGTCTAAGGGTGTTTTTTCATCATCTATAGCTTTCTTAATATAAGTTTGATAGAGTTCAAATACATATTTAATAGACTCCATATAAAGTTGCTCTTTATTTCTAAAGTATTGGTATATGGTGCCTTTTCCTACTTTTGCATGATTTGAAATATCTATTACCTTGGTTTTGTGAAATCCATCCCGTGAAAAAAGCTCTATGGCTGAATTCATTATTGCATCTCTTTTTAAGTTTAATTTCTTCATATAACCCTCCCTTAATTTGAAACTGTTTTTCTTCTAAAGAGGATTCTCTTTATCTTTATATATAAGTCGTCAAATAGAGTATATACAACTGGGATAAATACAAGTGTCAACAGGGTTGATAAAGTTAAACCGCAAACTACCACTGTAGCCATAGGAGCTTGAGTTTGAGCACCTTCTCCTATTCCTAAAGCTAGGGGAACTAATCCTAGTACTGTAGTTAGGGTAGTCATAAGTATAGGTCTAAACCTTGTGTTACCAGCTTGTATTATGGCATCTTTTCTATTCATATCCCTATCACGTAATTGATTAATATAGTCTACTAAAACTATGGCATTGTTAACTACTATACCAGCTAACATTATGATTCCTATAAAGGCTGGTACTGATAGGGGTCTATTTGTAACAAAGAGACCGATAAAACTACCGGATAAAGCAAATGGAACTGATAGCATAACGGTGAATGGATGTAGCAATGATTCGAACTGAGATGCTAAAATCATGTATATTAACACTATAGATAAAAGTAAAGCTAAAAATAAACTTTTAAAAGCTTCTGCTCTATCTTGTTCTTCACCAGTGAATTCATATCTATAGCCAGATGGGAAGTTATAACTATTTAATTTTTCCTGAATGTCTTTAGTTACAGACTTTAGGTCACGACCCTTTAGCTGAGAAGATACGGTTACAGTTCTAATTTGATTAACTCTCTTTATTTGAGTAGGAGCATTAGAATACTCTAAGTGGGCTATTTGCCCAATAGGTACATTTTCTCCATTTGGTGATGCTATAAGTATTTGTTTCATATTTTCAATGGATGATTTAAATGTATCATTGATGTATAAGTTAATGTCTATTTCTTCACCATTTGATTTAAAGGTAGTAGCCTTTAGACCATCTATGGAACCCTTTAGGGTGTTAGCTAATTGAGATGCGGTGATACCATAAAATGATGCCCTTTTTCTATCAATTACTAATCTAACTTCAGGTTCACCATCTTCTGTATCTAATTTAACATCGGATGTTCCAGGAACGGTTTTAACTATATGTTCTACCTCATCACCAATAGTTCTTAAGACATTTAGATCATCACCCTTGATTTTTAATTCTATAGGATATGAAGCAGGTCCACCACCATTCATGGAAGATGATTCTGTTACGGTGATTTTAGCTCCTGCAATGTTTGATAATTTCTTTCTAATGTCATATACTACGTCTTTAGTTTCTCTTTCTCTATCCTTGGAATCCACCAGTTTTACAGATATGGTAGATTTATTAGAAGAACTAAAGGCCATGTTGGCACTACCTGCAACGGTAGATGTGATAATATCTTTTTCTGGAATGTCATCTACTATGTCCTCAACATGTGTAACTATGCTATCTGCTTCTTCTAATGTGGTTCCAAAAGGAAGTTCTATTTCTATAGACAGGGAACCTTCATCCTCTTTAGGGAAGAATTCTCCACCTACCATTCCAACTAGGAAAAGAGAACCTACTAATATAATAACACCAGATACTACTATGGTTTTTCTATGATTTAGGGCAAAATTCAATACTTTGTTATAAATTTTTAATAGTTTATCTATTATCTTAGTAAAAAGATCTAATAAATGGCCTATAGATATACCAGTATGTTTCCTTTTCTTCACTTCTCCAACCTTTAATATTTTAGAGCTAAGCATTGGTACTACTGTTAGTGATATTGCTAAGGATGCTAAAAGTGAAAAAGTTACAGTAAAAGATAATTGTTTAAATAATATGGAAGTAAAGCCTTTTACAAATACTATTGGTAGAAAAACTGCTATGGTAGTAGCTGTGGAAGCAAATACTGCCATGGCAACTTCCTTAGCACCTACAATGGCTGAATCTACCCTAGAAAGACCTTCCTCTCTCTTTCGATAAATACTTTCTAGTACAACAATTGAGTTATCCACCAGCATACCTATACCTAGAGCTAAACCACCTAATGAAATTAAGTTTATACTCAAATCTCCAAAATACATTAAAGCAAAGGTAGATATGATAGATACGGGTATGGATATGCCTATTACGAAAGTAGATCGTAGATTTCTTAAGAATAAAAATAGTACTATTACAGCTAAAAATCCACCTGCTAGAGCTGTCTTAGATACATTTTCTATGGATTTATTAATAAATTCCGACTGGTCCATTCCGACTGTAATGTTTAAATTAGGATAAGTATTTCGTACATTTGATACGGTTTGTAATACTTTCTTTGCAACCTGTACTGTATTTGCGGTAGATTGTTTTTTTATACTGACTCCTATGGATGTCTTATTGTTTACTCTTGTTATACTTTCCTTATCTTTATATCCTAAGTTTATATAGGCTATATCAGAAAGTAATATATTTTCTCCATTTTTTAATATAATAGGAATATCCCTTATATTATCTACAGATTGAAATTCTCCTGTAGTTCTTGCGATAAGTTCCTTTTCACCTTTTTTTACCTTACCACCAGGCAAGTTTAAATTTTCAGCCATCAATATATTTCTTATGTCATTTAAGGTTAATCCAAAACCTGATAACTTTTCTTGATCTATTATTATTTTTATTTCCTTTTCGACTTTTCCGCTTAAATCAACAGAAGCTACCCCATCTATTCTTTCAAAGTGTGATACGATTTCATCTTCAACGAGGGTTTGAAGCTTGCTGATTTCCATATCTGCATTAATTCCCATTTCAATAATTGGTTGAGAGTTTGGATCGATCTTTAATACTAAAGGAGTAGATGCCTCGTCTGGTAGGGCGCCCTTTATTAAATCAACCTTTTCTCTCATCTCAAGAGCCGCCATATCCATATCTGTGTTATATTCAAACTCAGCCACTACTAAGGAATTTCCTTCCTTTGTATAGGAGGATACTTCTTTTAAGTTGCTTACAGTAGCTACAGACTGTTCTACAGGCTTAGTAATTAATGTTTCTATTTCTTCTGGCCCAACACCTTGATAATCTATGGATACTATGGCAACGGGAATCTCCATATCCGGATATAAGTCTACAGGAAGCATTGTCAAAGAAACGCTACCTAATAAGATGGCTATAAACATGAACATTAGTGTGGTAACAGGTCTTTTAACACTTATTTTAGATAAATTCATAAAACCCCACCCCTATTTAATAACTTTCACTTGATTTCCATCTTCTAGATAGTTTTGCCCTTTAATAACTACTTCTTCATTTTCGCTAAGACCATTAAGAACCTCAACTAAAGTACCATTATCTAATCCAACCTCTATATTTTTCATATAAGCTGTACTATCCTTAATTACAAATACCACAGGTTCTCCATCTTTTATAACTACAGCTTGAGATGGAATGGTTAAAATATTTTCTTTTTTATCAGAAGATACAACTATTTCTGCAAACATACCTGGTTTTACTAATGAATCCTTGTTTTCTATTGTAATCTGAATAGGATAAGTTAAATTATCCTTGCTTGGAGCAGGTGATATGGCATTTATAGTTCCTTTAAAGGGTTTAGTATCTACTGATTTAATGAATACGTCAACTAAATCTCCCTTATGTAGCTTGTTAACTAAATATCCTGACACGGAAGTTTCTACTTTAACAGGATCTATATTTGATATGGAAACTACAGGTACGGAAGGAGATATACTTTCACCCTTACTAACATTAACAGCCGTAATAAAACCTGATATGGGAGCTGTAATGTTAGAATCTGAATAAGAATTTTGGACTTTTGTTAAAGTAGCTTGGCTTTGAAGAAGTTTAGCCTTAGCTAGTTCTAAATTTGTATCAGAGGCTTCTAGTTCAGCCTGCTCTAATTCCCTCTTAGACAGGGCACCTTGAGAATACAATTCTTCCATACGTCTATAATTAGCTTTGGCCACCTTTATTTTTTCTAAGGTGTTGTTATAACTAGCTAAAGCCATACTATAGGAAGCTTGAGCTTCTTCTAAGGATGTTTTAAAATCTGTTTTCTCTAAAGAAATTAATATATTTCCTTCTTTTACAAAATCCCCAATTTCCACATTTACATTTTGTACTGTGCCACTTACTTTAGATGAAATATCCGCTTCGTCTATGGCACTGATTTTTCCCGATAAAGCTGTTTGCAATGTGAAACTATTGAGAGCTGCCAAACTGGTCTCCACATTAATTGGAGCCTCAGATGTGGCATTTGCGGTTTTTTCCTTAGAACAACCTACCATTGAGAGGGAGAGGATAAAAACCATAATTAAAATTAAATACCTTTTCTTCATAAAATACCCCCATTTCTAAAACTGACCAGCTGGTCAGAAATGCTTACATAAATATTATATATTTCTAAATCCTCTATAGCAAGAAAATAATATAGTTTAAGCTGTACTATTTTAAGGTATTATTAAATAGAGGTGATTGTTAATGATAATAGGAAGTTGCCATATGGAACTTTTCATATATGAAGTAAATTCATTGAAAGAAAAAAGACAAATACTAAAGAGTATAATAGGAAGGGTTCAATCAAGATTTAATGTGTCTATAGGAGAAGTTGGTTTAAATGATGTATGGAGAAGGGCAGAAGTAGGAGTAGCTTGTGTTAGTACTAATACAAAGCATGCTCTACAGATGATAGATAAAATAGTTGAGTTTATACAAAGAGATGGGAGAATAGAAATTATTAGTTGTAATAAGGAAATACTATAGATATATCTAAAGAAAGGACGATAATATAATGAAGAAAAAATTATCTAAAAAAGATATAAACGTTGTCTTAAATAAACTAGAAAAATTATATCCCCATGCAGAATGTGAACTTGCTTATAATTCACCCTTTGAACTATTAATATCCACTATACTTGCTGCTCAATGTACAGATGTGAGGGTTAATAAGGTTACTAGTGAATTGTATAAGGAATATAATACTCCTGAGAAAATATTAGAATTAAGTCAAGAAGAACTTGAAAATAAAATAAGAAGTTGTGGATTTTATTCCACAAAGTCTAAAAATATATTGGCAACATGCAAGATATTAATAGAAAACTATGATGGAGTAGTGCCTGATACGAGGGAAGAGCTTATGAAGTTGCCAGGAGTGGGAAGAAAAACTGCCAATGTGGTAATCAGTAATGCTTATGGTAAACCAGCCATGGCAGTAGATACCCATGTGTTTAGAGTATCTAATAGAATAGGTCTAGTTAATGGGAAAAATGTAGATGAGACAGAACAGCAGCTTATGAAAAATATACCTAAAAATCTTTGGACAGATACCCATCATAGAATAATTTTTTTAGGACGAAGAATATGTAAAGCTAGAAAACCCATATGTGAGGAATGTCCTATAAATGAAGAGTGTCTTTACTATAAAGGAAAAGTTATGTGATTATGTATCTTCGTAAGGTTAGTCGTTAATCGTCATTCGTATTTGGTTTTAACGAATAACGATTAACGTCTAACCAGTGATCTAAATTCAATAAACTCTGGATACTTGCAAGGGAATATGAATGAAAAATTTTTAGAAGGTGGAGCATCAGAACATCCTATGCTGCAAACAATTGTGAACCTTCTACCCTAATTATAAGATTTACACTATTTAGTCTGATAGTGACTTACCTTATAAAATATTTTTTATTTATATGACCGAAGTAAGTTTATATACATTTTGTTTGGAAGTAGTGTATCTATATATAATTTTATTTGACAAAATTAAACAAATTTTCCTTTTAAAATATTGTCTGTACGATGCCTATTAGCAAAAAGAAAGAAGGAAATTGTAAGATTATGAAGAATATATCTTAAGTATATTTAGCGATTGAGGTGTATGAGTAATGGTAGAAGCAGTTAAAGGAAATATAAATCCCCACGAAGTGGTCTTTGCATTAGATATAGGGACTAAGAGTGTAGTAGGTATTGTAGGGCGAAAGACAGATGAGGAATTTGAAATAATAGATTATGATATATTAAAACACCCATCAAGGGCCATGTATGATGGTCAAATCCATGATGTAGAAAAGGTGGCAAAAACTTGTGAGAAAGTAAAGGGAAACCTTGAAGAGAGATTAGGGTTTAAATTAAAATATGTATCCATAGCTGCAGCTGGTAGAGCCTTAAAAACTTATAAGGTTAAGGTGGAAAAGGAAATAGATTTTCTAGCTAAAATAGATAAATCAATTGTAGGATCAATGGAAATTGAAGGTGTGCAAAGGGCACAAGAAACTTTAGATTCTGAAAATAAAGATAAGTCATTGAAGTATTATTGTGTAGGGCATACAGTTGTAAACTATTATTTAGATGATAATATAATGACATCCTTAATTGATCACAAGGGAAATAAAATAAGTGCTGAAATAATAGCTACTTTCTTACCGTATGTAGTTGTAGATAGTTTATATACGGTAATGAATAAAATAGATCTTGAAGTTAAAAGTCTAACCCTAGAGCCTATAGCTGCCATGAATGCAGCCATACCAGAAAAATTGAGATTATTAAACATTGCCTTAGTAGATATAGGTGCTGGCACATCAGATATTGCCCTTACTAAAGATGGAAATGTGGTAGCCTATGCCATGGCTTCTGTGGCAGGAGATGAAATAACAGAAATCTTAGCTAAGGAATTTTTACTAGATTTTAATATGGCAGAAGAACTAAAAATCCAATTAAATAAAAAGAATATGCATACATTTTTGGATATAGTTGGTATTGAATATACTTTAACTACAGAAGAAATACTAGAACGAATAAAAGGCAGTATAGAAAATTTAGCAGATAATATTGCTGAGAATATATTAAAGTACAATAAGAAAGCTCCTAGTGCAGTGTTTTGCATAGGTGGAGGAAGTCAAATCCCCTTATTAACAGAGTTTTTAGCACAAAAATTAGATATAAGACCTGAGAGGGTAGTTGTTAGAGGAACTGAAATTCTTCATAATGTGAAAGTCAATTATGAGGAATTAGGAGGACCAGAGTTTATAACACCAATAGGTATAGGAACTATAGGACACAGTATTCAAAAGGACTTAATTAAGATAACTTTTAATAACAACCTATTTGAAATGTTTAAGACTAAAACTATGAAAGTATCAGATGTACTTATAAAAGCAGGTTTTTCTCCAAACAAGCTAATAAGCAAGAGGGGAAAATCTATGGAAGTATTTTTGGGTGACGAAAAGCATATTATAAGTGGTCAGATTGGAGAAAGTGCTAAAATTTATTTAAACGGTGAAGAGGTAGGCATAGACGCAGCCGTATCAGATAAAGATACTCTTGTAGTAAAAGAAGCTTTACCAGGGAAAGATGGTACTAGCACCTTAATGGATTTTATTCATAAACTAGAGGTAGATGGTGAGAAAATAAAAGGCATTAGAGTAAATAATGAAAAATGTGAATTATCCTATGTGCTGGGGAATAAAGACAGAATAAATATAGAGTTCTTTGAGGATTCCATCATAAAAGAACCTATTCAAAGGGATAAGGGAAGTTCTCTTAAAAAAAAAATTACAAAAGTATATGTGAATAATGAGGAAATACATATAAAAAAAGAGAAAAGTCCCATCTTTATAGATATATTTGATTATATAGATTTTGATAGAAGCAGAGTAAAGGGAAAATTAATAATGAAAGTAAATGATGAAAAAGGAAGTTTTACAGATGTGCTAAATGAAAATGATCATATAGAAATATATTGGGAATAATATGGTGAAATTTGTTTTCAAAAGAAAAAGGAGAGAATAGAATTCTCTCCTAAATTAAAGGGGGAAAATAGTTTTTGGACTGTTTGTCCAATACATTATATGTATGTACTAGGAATGTGTTACTGTTTTTACTTGTGATGTTAAATATAATTGGACGTCATATATTGAGAAAAGGGTGGGATTATTTAAGGAATTAGTAATATAATAATATTCTGAAAAATAAAATATAAATGTAAAGTTGGGATCAGGAGGGGGAAGGTTGGAAGATAAAAAGCACGAAGTTAAAAGTGGTATCTTGATTGTTTTTTTAGTATTTTTAGTTACTACTACAGGTCTAATGTTATTTATATTATCTAGAGATACCATATATAGAGGCGTAAGTATAGAGAATGTAGAGGTAGGTAGTCTCACTCAAAATGAAGCTAGAAATTTACTTAAGGAAAAATTACAAAATGCCATAGATGAAAAGAAAATAGAACTTAAATATGATAAGCAGAGTTGGGTTATCTCAGGAATAGATATTGAATATGGATATGATTATAATAAGGCTATAGAAAAGGCATATAATTTAGGACGGGAAGGAAATCCCTTTAAGAGAATAGAGAAGATTATTGAGTTGTATAAGAATAAGGAAAATATAGATTTAGAAACTACATATAGTAAGGAAAAACTAAATAATATATTAATTGGAATTGAAAAAGATATAAATAAGGAACCTGTAGATGCAAGTATATACAGGGAAAAGGGAAAGTTTGTTATTATAGAAGAACAACTGGCCCCCCATTTAAGTAGAGAAGAAACAGAAAAAGTAATTCATGATAAACTTAAGGAAAATTCAAATAATATGGTTATTCCTTTGGTAGTAAAGACTGTAGGGCCACGGATTACTAAGGATGACTTAGGACAAATAAAAAGTTTATTAGGATATTACGTTACTAGATTTAATACTGGAAAAGTACAAAGAAGTAGTAATATAAAAACAGCAGGAGCATCTATTAATGGAATAGTATTAATGCCTAATGATGAATTTTCATTTAACGATTCAGTAGGTCCACGAACTATACAACAAGGTTATAAACCTGCACCTGTCATATTAAATGGTGAATTGATAGAAGGGATAGGTGGAGGAATTTGTCAAGTATCTAGTACCCTATACAATGCAGCTTTAATGAGTAATTTAGAAATTGTAGAAAGGTATAATCATTCTATTCCATCTACCTATGTGGGTAAGGGGAGAGATGCTACCGTATCCTATGGTGTACTAGACCTTAAATTTAAAAACAATTTAGCTTATCCCATATATATAGAATCTTATGTACACAGAAATCAAATGATAATTAGAATTTATGGAAATAAAATAGATAATACGGTGACACAAATAAAAACCAAATTAGATGAAATAAAAAAGATGCCTATAGAAACAAAGTATGATAATGGCCTAACACAAGGGTCTGAAAGAATAGAGAAAAAAGGTAGAAAAGGGTATAAAGTTAGTACTTATAGAATAATTTATAAAAACGGAAAAATCATTAAGAATGAAAAAATATCAAAAGATTATTATAGACCAAGTAAACAGATAATCATAAGGGGAACAAAGACAATTCCAAAGGTAGAACATAAAGATGTAGATAATGAAGGTGTAGAACCTGAACAAATTATACAAAACTAAGGAAAAGTTGCTATAAAAATAGCAACTTTTTTTGTCCCCAAGAAAATTATAGTAATTTAAAATCTGTGAGCAAAAAATGGAGGGGTGTAGGGGAAGGATTCCTCTG